>DAIERH010000168.1 GCA_027346925.1 Geobacter sp. | reverse complement strand
ACCGAGAAGCTGCGGGATAGTACCTCGGTTGACTGGCAGGTACGCGAGAGTGTGCGGGCCAAGCTGCGCAACTTGGTGCGGCGGACCTTGCGGAAATGGAAGTATCCACCGGATAAGCAGGATGACGCCGTGGAGTTGGTGCTGAAGCAGGCGCAAGCGCTGTGTACGGGGTGGTCTGTGCAATAAAAACGGGTAATCTCAATGGGTATTGGTTGAAAAATCGGGATACATTCTAATTTTAGCTATTTGGGAGTAGTTGCATAACCCGGATTTTAAACCCCTCGAATTCGAGGGGTTTAAAACTCTGGCTGGCTTGAAGTTCCGAATGGAGCAGATGGGGCTGGAACACGCCCGCAAGCTGTTCACATCCACCTCCCCATTTTTCCTTTGCCTCCCCCCTCCGATTGCGGGTAATATAGCCACGTTTATCCACCCTTCAAGGAACCTCGATTTACATGAGCGCGGAAGAAGTAAAAAAAGAAAAGATGACCAAGGAGTTGCAGGGGATGGCGCTGGCCACGGTCGGCGTCTTCATCCTGCTGGCGTTTTTGACCTTCAACGCCACCGACGTCTCTTGGAACAGCTACTCCAGCGAGGGGGGCATCCGCAACCTTGGGGGCCGCCTGGGGGCGCAGGTGGCCGACCTGTTCTTCATCTCCTTCGGCCTGGCCTCCTACCTGATCCCCATCGCGTTCCTGAACATGGCCTACACCCTGTTCCGCTTCAAGGAGATCCGCCTGCGCTCCTACAAGCTCCTGGCCTTCGGCGGGCTGGTGTTTTCCCTCTCCGCGCTGTTCGCCTTTTTCCGCGACAAGACCGATTTCCTGGGCCAGCAGATACCCACCGGCGGCGCCATCGGTGTGGTCACCGTGCGCCTGCTGAAGGCCATGGTCGGCCCCACCGGCGCCATGCTGCTCCTGCTGCCGCTCCTGGCGGCCTCGATCATGATCCTGTCCCGCTTCTCCTTTGTGCTGTTTGCCGGCTGGTGGCTGGAGACCCTCAAGCTCAAGTGGGCCGCCTGGCGGGAGCGCAACGCCCATGTGCGTGAAGAACAGCGGCGCGAGAAAGCCAAGAAAGAAGGGCTGCCGGTACCTGCCGTGGCCAGCGGGCCGGTCATCAAGCCGGCTGCCCCGGCACCGGCCCGTCCCAATGTTTTCAAGAAGGAGAAGGACAAGAAGAAAGAGGCCGCCAAGACGGCCGCGGTGCAGGAGGCCTTCGAGTTCATCAAGGCCGAGGGGGACTTCCGTACCCCCCCCTTCAACCTGCTGGACCAGCCGCCGGCCAGCGAGCGCACCCTGGACCGGGACGCCCTGACCATGAACGCACGCCTGCTGGAGAAGAAACTCAAGGACTACGGCATCGACGGCGAGGTGGTGGAGATCTGTCCCGGCCCGGTCATCACCATGTACGAGTATTCCCCGGCGCCGGGGATCAAGATCAGCAAGATCGCCGGCCTGTCCGACGACCTGACCATGGCACTGCAGGCCATGTCGATCCGCATCGTGGCCCCCATCCCCGGCAAGGGGGTGGTGGGGATCGAGGTCCCCAACCGCGACCGCGACATGGTCTTCCTGCGGGAGATCTTCAACTGCGAGGAGTTCCACACCAACAGGATGAAGCTCCCCATGGCCCTGGGCAAGGACATCGCCGGCCTGCCGGTGGTGACCGACCTGGCCAAGGCACCGCACCTGCTGGTGGCCGGCTCCACCGGTTCCGGCAAGTCTGTCTCCATCAACACCATGATCCTGTCGCTCCTCTACACCGCCACCCCCCAGGACGTGCGCATGATCATGGTCGATCCCAAGATGCTGGAATTCTCCATGTACGAGGGGATCCCGCACCTGCTCCTGCCGGTGGTGACAGAACCCAAGAAGGCCTCCCTGGCCCTGAAATGGGCGGTCAACGAGATGGAACAGCGGTACCGCCTGATGGCCGACAAGGGTGTGCGCAACATCGAGTCCTACAACCGCAAGCTGGCCGGCGAGGCCCTGGAGCAGGAAGAGGTGAACGCCGTCCCCGAGGCGGAGATCATCGAGGAGTTGGAGGAGATCGTCGAGGAGGGGGGCGGCGTGGCCGACGATCCGCTCCCCTTTGTGTTGGACGACAGCGAGGAGTTGGAGCACAAGCACCTCCCCTACATCGTGGTGATCGTGGACGAGTTGGCCGACCTGATGATGGTGGCCGGCCGCGAGGTGGAGGAGCATATCGCCCGTCTGGCCCAGAAGGCCCGCGCCTCGGGCATCCACCTGATCCTGGCCACCCAGCGCCCCTCGGTGGACGTGATCACCGGCCTGATCAAGGCCAACATGCCGTCGCGCATCTCCTTCCAGGTCTCCTCCAAGGTGGACTCCCGCACCATCCTGGACTGCAACGGCGCCGAGAGCCTCCTGGGGGCCGGGGACATGCTCTACATGCCGCCGGGAACGTCGCGGCTCCAACGCATCCACGGCGCCTTTGTCTCGGACGCCGAGGTGCAGCGGGTAGTGGATTTCCTCAAGAAGCAGGGCAAGCCGGTGTACGAGAAATCGATCCTGGAGATGAAGGACCCGGACGACAGGGGTGGCGACGACGGGGACGAGGAACAGGATGAGCGCTGGGAGGATGCCCTGCGCCTGGTGGCCGAGACCCGCCAGGCCAGCATCTCCATGGTGCAGCGCCGCCTGCGCATCGGCTACAACCGGGCCGCCCGCATCATCGAGATGATGGAGCGGGAGGGGATGGTCGCCCCCAGCGACGGCACCAGCAAGCCGCGCGAGATCTACACGGACATCATCAACGCCTATCTCAATTCGCAACTGACCAGGTGAGGTATAAGTGCCATGAATCCAATTCACGCAGCAGCCATCCAATTCAACGTCAAACAGGGGGACGTGGACGCCAACCTGGCCTACGTCCGTGGGGCGCTCAGCCGCGCCGCCGAGCGGGGGGCGCAGCTTGCCGTACTGCCGGAGATGTGGTCCAGCGGCTTCTCCTACCGGAACCTGAACGAACTGGCCCTGCGGACCCAGGGGATCGTGGATGAACTGCTGGAAATCTCCCGCTCGCTGAAGCTGGTCATCTGCGGCAGCATGCCCGAGCCGGACGGCGATGCCAAGGTCTTCAACACCGTGTTCCTGGCCGACAACGGCAGGCTGGCCGGGATCTACCGCAAGATGCACCTCTTCTCCCTGCTGGGTGAGGACCGGGCCTTCGCCGCCGGCGATTCGTGGCTCCTGGCCGACACCTCCCTGGGCAAGGTGGGGGTGATCATCTGCTACGACCTGCGTTTCCCGGAGCTCTCCCGCCGCCTGGCCCTGGAGGGGGCACGGGTGATCTGCGTGCCGGCCCAGTGGCCCAAGCCGCGCCAGGAACACTGGCGGACCCTGGTCAGGGCACGGGCCATCGAAAACCAACTCTTCGTGGTGGCGTGCAACGCCTGCGGCCCGATCGGCAAGCTGGACCTGTTCGGCATGAGCATGATTGTCGATCCCAAAGGGGAGGTGCTGGCCGAAGCGGGCGAGGAGGAACGTGAGCTTGTCGCCCCCCTGGACATGCGGGCCATGGCAGACTGGCGCGCCCAGATACCCTGCTTCAACGACCGCCGGCCGGAGTTGTACTGAAGTTGTCCCGGCAAATTTTCGGCTTGACTTGATTACTTGATCGGACTAGTTTTTGACCCTTGAATTCAACTCTCGGAGGTGCTTTTCGTGGCCTTGTTAACCAGCGCCGGCATCATCGTCAAGATCGTCCTGCTGATCCTGATCTTTTTTTCAGTGGTCTCCTGGGCCATCATCCTGTTCAAGCTCTTCCAGATCCACCGCGCCAACAGCGAATCGGAACGCTTCATGGACTTTTTCTGGAAATCCAAGCGCTTTGACGCCATTGCCTCCCAGGCCGACCGCTTTCTCAACTCCCCTTTGACGGTGTTATTCAACGAGGGGTATGGCGAATTGAAGAAGGTGGTCGAAGGGGGCGAGGGGAGGGCCGACAGCAGTATCCTCAGCACCGATCTGGGGGGCATCGAAAACGTCTCCCGCGCCCTGCGCCGCGCCACCAACTCCGAGATCACCCGCCTGGAAAAATACACCACCTTCCTGGCCACCACCGGCTCCACCTCCCCCTTCATCGGGCTGTTCGGCACGGTGTGGGGGATCATGACGACGTTCCACGCGATCGCGGCCTCGGGTTCGACCTCGATCGTCACGGTGGCGCCGGGGATCGCCGAGGCGCTCGTCAACACGGCTGCGGGCCTCGCGGCGGCGATCCCGGCGGTCATCGCCTACAACCACTTCCAGCACAAGATCCGGGTGCTGGTCAAGGGAATGGACAGCTTCTCCACAGAGTTCCTCAACATCGTGCAGCGTAACATAGCGGGGAAATAAGCCATGGCAATGGGTGGACAGGACGACGACAGGGGCACAATGGCCCAGATCAACGTCACCCCGCTGGTGGACGTCATGCTGGTGCTGCTGGTGATCTTCATGGTAACCGCCCCCATGATGCAGCAGGGGGTGCAGGTCAACCTCCCCAAGGCCGACACCAAGGCCATGACAGCGGCCGAGGAGACGGTGGTGGTGACCGTGGACAAAACGGGCCGGACCTTTATCAACAAGGACGAGGTCCCGGCCGGCGACCTGCGCCAGAGGCTTACCGAGATGTTTGCGAACCGCGCCAAGAAAGAGGTCTTCCTCAAGGCCGATTCCTCGGTCCCGTACGGTGACGTCGTCAGGGCCATGGCCGACATCAAGGGTGCCGGCATCGAGCGGCTCGGCATGGTGACGGAACCGTCGCAGAAATAATGATCTCCCGGCAGGCTCCAGCAGACACCGGCCTGGGTGTCAGTTTCATCTGTTCCACCGCCATCCACCTGGCGGTTTTTTTGTTGGTGATCTGGTGGAGCCGTCATGCTCCCGAAGACATGCACCTGCAGGAGACCTACTACGTGGATGTGGTCAACCTGCCGGTGGCCTCCCCCCGGGCCGGCAGCCCCACCCAAAAAGGGAACGACGCGGAGCAGGCGCCCCCGCCCCCCACCGCACCGGAGGGCCCCATGACCCTGCCGGCACCGCCGAAACCTGACGCCAGGGCAAAGGCAACCAAACCGGCCGTGGCGGCGTCCAGGGGAAATGAGACCGCGCGGGAATCCTCCGCCTTTGCCGAACGAATCGCCAAGCTGGAGAACAAGGCCGAGGCCCAGGCCGAGTCGGCAGCCCTGGCGCGGCTGCAAAAAAAGGTGAAGTCATCCGGCAGCGGCAGGGCGGGCATGCCGGCCGGCAGCGGCAAGGAAGCAGGGAGCGACTACACCGCCTATATCCAGTCGCGCCTGAAGGACGCCTTTCGCGAGACCATCAGCTACTCCAGCAAGAATCCCGAGATGGTGATGCGCCTGTTCATCGACACCGATGGCAAGCTTACACGCCGCAAGGTCGAACGGA
>DAIERH010000167.1 GCA_027346925.1 Geobacter sp. | reverse complement strand
ACGATGCCGATCTGGGGGATGCGGTAATAGCCGCGTCCGTCCGGCGCGTAGCCGAAGCCGTCGCAGCCGATGACCGCGCCCGGCTGGATGACGCAGCGCCGGCCGATACGGCAGCGTTCGCGGATGACGGCATGGGCATGGATGACCGTGTCGTCACCGATGGTTGCGCCGTCGTAGACGACCGCGCCGGGGTAGAGCACGCAACGGTCGCCGATGGTGACGTGGTCGCCGATGATCACCCCGGGATGGATGGTGATATCGTCGCCGAGCGACACATCGGTGCCCAGGCATGCCTCGGGCAGGACTCCCCGCGCCGGCCGGGGCTGGACGTAGAACAGGGTCAGCAGCTTGGCAAAGGCCAGGTAGGGGTTGGACACCTCGATCACGTTGCGGCCGTAGCCCTCGCCGCCGGGTGCCATCAACACCGCGCCGGCACTGGTCTCGGCCACCTTCGCGGCGTACCTGGGGTTGGCCAGGAAGGTCACCTTGTCCGGTCCTGCCGCCTCCAGAGGCGCCAGGCCATTGACCGTGATCGCTTCATCGCCGATAACCCGGCCTCCCAGGTGATCTGCCAGTTCTTTCAGTGTCTTGGTCTGTAGCATGTCGTATCCCTAACCCTGATAAACAGAGATAGTGCGTCAGCCAAATTTATTTTCTGCCAGAAAAGCGCAGAAAATAATTTGTAACTCACTAAACGGCATGGCGCAGGGGCCACTGCACCACACCACTGCGTTAATCCCCGCCCTACTTCTTGCGGCTCTCGTTGAACAGTTTCAGCACCTCATCAGTCAGGTCCACCTTTTCATTGGCGTAGAGCATGCTTTCGTTCTGGACAAAGATGAAGGTATAGCCGTTTTTACGGCCGTATTCCTGAATGATCTTCTCCAGCCCCTCAAGTATCTTGCGGGTGAACTCCTGGTCCTTCTGCTGCAGCTCATCCTGGGCGTCCTTGGTGAAGCGCTGGAACTCCTTCAGCCTCTGCTGGTAATCCTTTTCCTTGGCCGCCCTGGTCGTTTCGTTCAGGAAGGCCCCCTGTTTCTCCAACTCGTCCTTGAGTTTCTTCAGTTCATCCTGCTTGCCGTTGATCTCGTCCTGGTATTTCTTGAGCCGCGCGGCCAACTGCTCCTTGGCTTCCTTGCCCGCCTCGGAGCCGTTGAGGGCCCGCTGCATTTCCACATAGCCGATCTTGAGATCGGCGGCAAAGGCCGTGGTTGAAACAATACAGCTGGCTAAGAGCACCGATAGTACTAACCTTCTCATGGATTCATTCTCCTTTGTCCGAGTAATGCGGCCCGCTAGAACAGGCTGCCGATGGAAAACACAAATCTGCCGCTGGGGCTGTCGATGCCGAAGCGCGGGTGGAGGGGGATGCCGTACTCAAGGCGCAGCGGTCCCATGGGTGATGCCCAGCGAATGCCGCCGCCATAATCCATCAGGACCGAACTGAACATGGCCTGGTTCTCTCCATAGGCATTGCCTGCGTCAAAGAATACCACCCCCTTGATGCCGGCATCGGCCACGATCGGGAAGGTGATCTCGGCATTGCCGAATGCTTCCTTGTTTCCGCCCAGGTAGACGATGGCCGGGACACCGTTGGCATCGTAGGCATTGGTGGTGGGGCAGACGGTAAAGTCGTTGTAACCGCGCAGGGAGCCGATACCCCCCAGGTAGAACTTCTCGTCGATCGGCACCATGCTGCCGGTCTGCTGGATGTACCCGAGGGTGCCCTTGGCGGAGAATATCACCTTATTGTAGAGCGGATGGAACCAGGTGTTGGTGGTGGTGAAACGGGCAAAGCGGTTGTCGCCGCCCAGGCCGGCGTATTCGGCCGTGAGGCTGTTGACCATCCCGGTGGAGGGGTCGAGATGGTAGTCGGTGGTGTTGCTGGTTATGTTTGCGCTGATCAGGCTCGTGGTTGTCGTTCCCTGCGCCAGGTCGGGAAAGAGCAGTGGAGCCATGAGGATGGTAGAGTTGACGTTGAAGAACTTCTTGACCTCGTATTTGTATAACCAGAACGTGCCCAGGGTGTCGCTGATGGGGTAGCCGGCCTTGATGTCGGCGCCGGTCAGGCGTTGGCTGAAGTCGATGTACCAGCGTTCAGAGCGGTAGATGTCGGAGCCCAGGGTCCACTTGCTGTCAAGGAAATGGGGATCGGTCAGGCCGAGGGTGTAGGTGGAACTGTATCCGCCGATGGAGGCGGAGAGGATCCCCGTGAGTCCTAGCCCGAGGAAGTTGTTTTGCTGGATGGAACCCTGGCCGATCATGCCGTCCAGGGAGCTGTAGCCGCCGCCGATGCTGAAGGTGCCGGTCGGTTTTTCCTTGACGTTCACGTTGACATCGAGCTTGTCGGCAGTGCTCCCCTTGGCGGTGGCCACGGTGGCCTCCTCGAAGTAGCCGAGATTCATCAGGTTCTTTTTGCTCTGCTTGATACCGGTGGCGCTGTAGAGATCTTCCTCGGTCACCCGCAGTTCACGGCGGATGACCTTGTCGCGCGTCTTGGGGTTGCCGGTGATGGCGATACGCCCGATGTGGATCAAATCCCCCTTGTCCAAGTCAAAGGTCAGATCGATGGTCTTTTTTTCCGGATCGGTCTTGATGAGCGGGTTGACGTTGGCAAAGGCATAGCCCTTGTCGCCGTAGGCATCGGTGAGGGTGGCGATGTCGCCGCGCAGGGTGGCGCGGCTGAATACCTCGCCCGTCTCGGTTTTCAGCTTCTTGTGCAACTCGGCGGCGGATTCCAGCAGGTCCCCCTTGAAACCTATCCCGGCCACCCGGTACTGGTCACCCTCGGTGATGCCGACAAATACCTCCAGGGCGTCTTTCGCCGCGTTGAGCTTGACCGTCGGTTCCCCCACCTTGACGTTGATATAGCCGTTGTTCAGATAGTGGTCGGCGATCAGCAGGGCATCATTCTTGAGAACGTCTTCCTTGTAGGTGCCGGCCCCGGTCAGCCATGACAGGAACCATTTCTCCTTGGTTTCCATGACCCCCTTGAGCTTGCTGTCGCTGAAGGCCTTGTTGCCGTCGAAATGGATGGTGCGGATGAGGATCTTGTTTCCCTCGACGATCTTGAAGGTCACCGCCAGTTCGCCGGGGGAGCGTTTGGCAACCACCGGCGTAACCTCGGCCAGGAAATACCCCTCGTCGCCGTAGAGCTTCTTGAGCTTGATTACCGACTTGTCCAGGTCCTTCTGGGAGAAGATGGTGTTCTGTTTGAATTCCAGGACCTCCTTGAGCTTGTCTTCCTTCAGCTCCTTGTTGCCCTCGAACTTGATGTCCCTGACGATCGGTTTCTCCTGCACCGTGTAGACCAGAACGATCCCCTTGTCGGACTCTTCCGTTGAGACCAGGACATCCTGGAAGTGTCCCATCTTGTAGATGGCGCGCAGGTCGGCATCGGTTTTCTCGGCATAAAGGGAGTCGCCGGCCTTTATCTTGATAACGTTGAGGATGGCCGCCGTTTCGATGCGCTTGTTACCTCTGACGGTAACCGCGACAATCTTTTCTCCCTCGGCGAACACGGTGCCGGCGCAGACCAGTTGAAACAGGAATGCGGCAATGATGACGTACGTTGATATGGGCACTCTCCCCCCAGAAAACATGAATTATTCCAACTTTCCGTCCGCCAGCCGGACGACCCGCCCCATTGCGGCGGCCAAGCGCTCGTTATGAGTAACCACCACCAGGGTCAATCCCTTTTGTTGCTGTAAATCGGCCAGCAGGGCATGAACACCTTCACTGGTCTTCATGTCCAGGTTGCCGGTCGGTTCATCCGCCAGGAGCAGTTCCGGCGACAGGGCCAGTGCACGGGCAATGGCCACCCGCTGCTGTTCGCCCCCCGACAGCTCTCCCGGCCGGTGGGTCAGGCGATGGCCCAGTCCCACATCCGCGAGCAGTTCCTCGGCCGTTGCCCTGGCCTTGCCCTTGGCCACCCGGGCGATCAGGGCCGGCATCATGACGTTCTCCAGGGCGGTGAATTCGGGCAGCAGGTGGTGGAACTGGAACACGAAGCCGATGCTGCGGTTGCGGAACAGCGCCAGTTCCCGGTCGCTCTTGCGGAAGATGTTCTCCCCCTGATACAGGATCGTCCCCTCGGTGGGCCGGTCCAGCGCGCCCAGGAGGTGCAGCAGGGTGCTCTTGCCGGCCCCCGACGCCCCCACCAGGGCGACCGTGGTACCCTGCTCCAGGTCCAGATCGATCCCTTTCAGCACCTCCACCCGGCTGGGACCGGTGTGGTAGGTCTTGCAGAGGCCGCGCACCTCAAGAAGGCTACTCACGGCATCACCTTCCCGGAAACGTGAAGTTTTCGCAAGGTCAAGGCGCCCAAGGGATTGCGCGGAGGCGTACCCGTGCGGTACGCCGCACAAGCGATCCCGCCGGGCAACGCAGAGATTGCGGAAAATCCGCGTTTCCTACTCATAACGGAGTGCCTCGGCCGGCAGCATCCTCGACGCCTGCCATGAGGGGTACAGCGTGGCGATGAAGGAGATCAGCACCGCCGTCACCGAGATCATTACCACGTCGGACGGGATCACCAGTGAGGGGAAACGGTCCAGGTAGTAGACGTCCTTGCTGAAGAAGTTTAGTCCCGTGACCTTCTCGACGGTGTTGATGATCGGCTCCAGGTTGGAAGCCACCAGCAGTCCCGAGACAACACCCAGGATGGTGCCGGTGACGCCGATGATCAGCCCCTCCAGCACGAAGATCTTCATGATGCTGGGACCGGTGGCACCCATGGACTTGAGGATGGCGATGTCCCTGGTCTTCTCCATCACCACCATGAACAGGGTCGAGGCAATACCGAAGGCCGCCACCAGCACGATCAGGGTCAGGATGATGAACATCACGATCTTCTCGGTCTTGAGGGCGAACAGGATGTTGCGATTCATCTGCATCCAGTCGCGGGCATAGTAGCCGGAGCCCAGCATGCGGTTGATGGCATGGGTCAATTCGCCGGTACGGTAGACGTCGGCAACCTTGATCTGGATGCCGGTGACCGTATCGCCCAGGTCGAAGAATGTCTGGGCCTGGTGAAGGCTGACGTAGGCCAGGGTGGAGTCGTACTCGAACATGCCGGTATTGAAGATACCGATCACCCGGAAGGGCTTCAGCTTGGGCATCATACCCAGCGGGGTTATGGTGCCGATGGGAGAGACGACGTTTATCCGATCTCCCACGAAGATGTCGAGGTGCTTGGCCAGTTCTTTGCCCAGGAGCAGCCCCGGCAGGGCATCGGGCCCGTTGCCGGGCTGCGGGTCGAGGCTGTCGATGCTCCCTTCCACCACCGATTTGCTCAGCCGGGTCACCAGCCGGTCGGACTGCACGTCGATCCCCCGCAGCACCACGCCGGACACGTTTTTGCCGGTGGACAGCATGACCTGATTATAGATGAAGGGGGTGGTGGCGACCACCCCCTTG
>DAIERH010000166.1 GCA_027346925.1 Geobacter sp. | reverse complement strand
TCTGTTATAACCCTGGATGAAGCGCAACCGAGCGAATTCATCCCCTGGAGTTCCCATGTTCAGACCTGATCCCGATTCTTCCGGACTTGTCCCGCAAGAGCGCGATGCCTGCGCCATCATCTGTTACATCAATAAGTCCGGCCGCCCCTCCCATGGCAATGTCCAGCGCACCATCGAGGCCCTGATCAAGATGGGGCACCGGGCCGGCGAGATCAACGGCGAGGGGGACGGTTGCGGCATCCTGACCGATATTCCCCGCTTGATCTGGGCCGGGATACTGGCCAATGCCGGGCGTCCGGAGGTCCTGGCCGACGATCCCGGGTTCTGCGTCGGCCATCTGCTGATCGACCAGGGCGACCTTGCCCGGCATCCCCGGTTGCAGGACGCCATCCTGGAACGCATCCGCCAGGCCGGCCTGGAACTGCTGGTGGAGCGCGCCGCGCCCGTACGCAGCGAGGTGCTGGCGGCCAGAGCCCGGCTGGGGGAGCCGCTGATCTGGCAACTGGCCCTGCTTGACCCCCGGCCAACGGATACGGCCTGCCGGCTGTTTGAACTCCAGGTGGCCCTGGAAGGGGAGTTTCCGGTACAGGTGGCTTCTCTGTCAAACCATGTCGCGGCCTACAAGGTCCACGGGGCGCCGGAGATCCTGCCGCGCTATTACCCGGAACTGAAACGGCGCGACTTCCTGTCCGGTGTGACCATTGGCCACAGCCGTTACTCCACCAACACCATGCCCACGGTGCTCAGGGCCCAGCCCTTTTCCCTGCTGGGCCACAACGGCGAGATCAATACCATCGCCCGCCTGCGGGAGGAGGCGCGGATGCTGGGGATCACGCTGCCCCATGGCGGCAGCGACTCCCAGGACCTGAACCGCACCCTGGAGGGGCTGATTTGCCGGTACGGCCTGACCCTGTTCGAGGCAATGGAGATGGTCTTTCCGCCGATATTCAGCGCCATGGACGCCATGGAGCCGGACCAGCGGGCCATGTACTCCTGGTTCCGCCGCTTCCTGACCGCCAGCGCCCAGGGGCCGGCCGCCATCATCTCCCGCCACCGGGACCGTTGCGTGTTCAGCGTGGATGCCATGGGGCTGCGCCCCCTGTGGGTGGGGGAGACGGACAAGGAGCTGTTCGCCTCCTCGGAACTGGGGGTAGTGCCCCATGAGGAGATCCTGCACGACCCCAAGCCCCTGGCGCCGGGGGAAAAGCTGGGGGTGCGGCTGGTGCCGGGCAAGACGCCCCTTCTTCTGGAACACCACGACCTGCGGCGAGAGGTCTTCAGCCTGTTCCGCAAGCGGACCAGTCTCGCGGCACAGGCCAGGGCTTTGGGCAAGGGTGAGGATATTGTCGAGGCGCCTGGCACGAGGTTGCTGCCGGCATGGCTAAAGAATGGCAAGCTGGGGCTGGACAACCTGCTGTCGGCCCTGGCCTGGAAATCCACGGATGTGCAGAACCTGCGGGAGATGGCACAGAGCGGCCGGGACCCCATAGCCTCATTGGGTTACGACGGCCCCCTGGCGGCCCTGTCACTGTCGCGCCAGAACCTGTCCGACTATTTCAAGGAACAGGTGGCGGTGGTGACCAATCCGGCCATCGACCGGGAACGGGAGTCGGAACACTTCTCCACCAGGGTCTACATCGGTCCCCGGCCAAGCCTGGCCGGCATCCCCCAGCCGGCCCTGGAGCTGGCCGTGCCGCTGCTTCTGGGCGGCAGCCGCCTGGCCGCTGGTGTAGATGAGGCGGCGCTTGCCCGGGAGTTCGGCACTACCACCCTGGAGGCCCTCCTGGGCTGGGCGGGCAGGGGGCGCAGCCGTGTACTGGCCTGTTCCATGGGGCGAGACGAGTCGCTGCACCAGGCCCTGACGCGCCTGACGCTGGAGGCCATAGCGGCGGTCAGGGGAGGGGTGCGCGTCCTGTTATTGGATGACGGCACCGCCTTCACCCCCAGCCAGGATTTTCTCGATCCCTTCCTGGTGGTGGCGGTGCTGCACAAGGCGCTCAAGGAGACGAAGGACGACAACGGCCTGAGCCTGCGCCGCAAGGTCTCGATCTTGGTGCGCTCCGGCGCCCTGCGCAACCTGCACGACCTGATCTTCGCCAAGGGGATGGGGGCCGACGCCCTCTGCCCCTACCTGATGTGGGAGCAGGCCCGCGAGCATGTCGACGGCGCCGCGAACCTGCTGGGGGTACTTGCCAAGGGGCTGGAAAAGGTCATCTCCACCATGGGGACCCACGAGATCGGCGGCTACGGCAAGTACTTCGCCTCCATCGGCCTGTGCAGCCATCTTGCGGCGATCTTCGAGACCCCCAACTTCTGCGGCTCAGGTCGAGGGGGGCTGACCCTCGAGTTGTTGGAGGCGGAGAACAAGGCGCGTACCGCCGTGGCGCGCAGTAAGGAGAAACAGCCGGTGCCGGTGCAGTTCCGCCTCTACCCACGCATCTGGAAGATGGTGGGCCAGGTGGCCAAGATGGAGGAGACCTATGCCGACCTGTCGCGCCTGATCCAGCAACTGGAAGGAGAGCACCCCACGGCCATCCGCCACCTGATCGACCTCCGTTACCCGGAGGAGTTGTCCGTGGACCCTGAGGAGGTGGATACCACGGTCGGCACCCACGACCTGCCGATCCTGTTCTCGGCCATGAGCTTCGGTTCCCAGGGGGAGACCCCGTTCCGCATCTACGCCGAGGCGGCCCGGCGGCTGAACATCGTCGGCATGAACGGCGAGGGGGGCGAAATCGCCGACATGCTGGGCAAGTACCGGAGGAACAGGGGGCAGCAGATCGCCTCGGGCCGGTTCGGGGTGTCCATGGAGTTCCTGAACTCGGCCGATATCCTGGAGATCAAGGTTGGCCAGGGGGCCAAGCCGGGGGAGGGGGGGCATCTGCCCGGCTTCAAGGTCACCCCCAAGATCGCGGCGGCCCGGCACGCCACGCCGGGGGTGTCGCTGATCTCCCCCTCCAACAACCACGACATCTACTCCATCGAGGACCTGGCCCAGATCATCGAGGAGTTACGTACCGCCAACCCCAGCGCCCGCATCTCGGTCAAGGTGCCGGCCGTGGCAGGCATCGCCACCATTGCCCTGGGCATCGCCAAGGCAGGGGCCGACATCATCACCATCAGCGGCTATGACGGCGGCACCGGCGCGGCCCGCAAGCACGCCATCAAGTTCGTCGGCCTGCCGGCCGAGATCGGCGTGGCCGAGGCCCACCGGGCCCTGGTGGAGGCCGGCATGCGCGAACGGGTGGAGATCTGGGCCGACGGCGGCGCCCGCACCGGCCGTGACGTCATCAAGCTGATGCTTCTGGGGGCCAACCGGGTCGGTTTCGGCACCATGGCCATGGTGATCATCGGCTGCACCACCTGTCGCGGCTGCCATCTGGGCACCTGCCACGTGGGGATCGCCACCCAGATCGAGACCATTGAGGAGGCAGAGCACAAGGGACTGAAGCGCTTCGTGCCGCGGGTGCTGGAAAACGGTGTGATCTACGAAACCACCTTCTTCCGCGGCATGGGCCGGGAGATCAGGATACTGACCGCCAAGCTAGGGCATCGCCGCACCCAGGATCTGGTGGGGCGGTCCGACCTGCTGGTCCAGGCTCGCGGCTTGGAGCGCCTGGACCTGTCCGGCCTGCTGACACCGCCCGCCACGGACGCCGCACCGGAGGTGGAGAGCGAGGTGCGCATCATCCGCAAGCCGCTCAACTACCTGACATCCCTGATCTCATCCCTGGTGGGGGATGCCTTTGCCGCGGGGGAGGAGCGGGTGCGCTACGACGACGACAGCGCCACCAGTTCCGACCGGGCCATCGGCACCCACCTGGCAGGCACCATGGTGCGCGGCTGGCGGGAGGGGCGCTTCAGCGCCGACTGCGAGACCCTGCTCCACTTCCACCGTGATTCCATTCCCGGCAACGGCCTGGGGGCCTTCACCATACCTCACATCGCCATCCGCGTGGAAGGGGGCGCCCAGGACGGGGTGGGTAAGTCCACGCAGGGGGGGAAGATCGTGATCCTCAAGGGGGAGAACAGAAACGGCGTGCGGGTAGGGGGCTCGGTTGGCAAGGGGCTGGCCTACGGCGCCCTGGGGGGGACCTTCATCATCCAGGGGGATGCGGACAGCCGGGCCTGCATCCGCCTGTCCGGGGCCGACGTGGTGCTGGGGGGGCGCATCCGCACCCCCATCGACGACTCCCTGGGCAACCTGGCGGGCCGGGCCAACCTGAAGGGCTTTGCCTGCGAGTACATGACCGCCGGCAGGGTGGTGGTGCTGGGTGATCCCGGTCCCTGGCTCTGCTCCGGTATGACGGGCGGCATCCTTTACTGCCACCTGGACCGGGAGATGGGATTCGACCGCGATGCGCTCAGGGCCAGGCTGGCCAGGGGGGCGGGGGTGGAGATCCGCGACCTGGAGGAAGAGGATGTGGCCTCGCTGGAGGAGTTGCTCGGGAAGTACCACCGGGAACTGCTCCACTCCCATCAGGTGGAGGAGGCAGACTGGCTGGCCGATGTCATGGCCCGCTGCCGCGAGCGCTTCGTAAAGGTTGTGCCGGAGAAGCAGGTGATCCAGCCGACCAGCACCGAGTAGGCAGCCTATCCACTTTTCCTGAACATCAGGCGGCTGGTCGGCATCTCACCCTGTTCCATTTCCTCCTCGAAAAGGATATCGCCATCATAGGCAGTGAATATTTGCCGCAATTCGCCCCGGCCGAGCAGGTAGGCCGGATTGTGGCTGGCCAGCAGGTGCGGTGATTCCAGTATGGTGTCGAACAGCAGCAGGCCGCCCGGCGTCAGTGCGCCCACCTCTTCGGGAATCAACTCCCTGAGTAAAAAGTTGAAATTGATTATCAGGTCAAAGCTCTCGCAAATACGATAACCCTCCAGATCCGTCTGCCGGAACTCCACCCGCACCCCGGCGTTGTCGGCCCGCCTGATCCCCTTGGCAATCCCCACGTCGGATATGTCCAGGCCAGTCACCCTGAACCCGTGTTGCGCCAGGAAGATGCTGTTGCGTCCTTCGCCGCAGGCGATGTCCAGCGCCTTCACGCCGGGCGCCAGGCGCTTGATCCGCTCCATCTCCCTGACCAGGAAAGGCGAGGGGCGTTCACCGAGGAACGAATCCTCCGACTCGAAGCGTTGATTCCATTTGGTCCTGTCCGATTCCATGGCATCCCCAGTAGTTTTGCAATAGTGCGAAATTGTCGAAAACTCTGTTTTGCATTATTGCAAACTCAGTTCTCATTCGGCTGCGCCAAGATAACAAATTGATATCACTGATTATCCAAAAAGACCACAAAAGTCTTTATCAGTTCGAGGGCATCCCGGTGTCCGGCACTCCTTGCGTCGCATTTTTGCATGAACGCAAAAGATGGAGCGGGCATGGACGCCGGTCTAACGGGCTGTTGTCTCAACTTATTGAAAC
>DAIERH010000165.1 GCA_027346925.1 Geobacter sp. | reverse complement strand
AAAGATTTATCTTGCAGTGAAGAACCCGGGGAAGCCTGAGCGGGAAGACCGCATGCGCGGTCTGATGGGGGAGGGTATGTTATGCTGGGCCTTGTTCCCAGCGCTGGCGCGCAGAAACGGCCTTAAGGGATTCTACATCACCGGGTGGCTTGAACCGGTAATTGAGAGTTCTCTTTTCGCGAAAAGAAAGAACCGGTTCAGGGCTTCCGTTACCCTGTCGAGGACGGTGTCATCGTGTCTTCCGGCAACGCCTTCGGACGTGGCAGGGATTGGGGACCAGATTTGCTTGACGGCATTCAGCGGGATGTTCTTTCGCACACTCGTCCGGCCGTATTTGTCCGTGACCCCGCAACAGAGCGCTCTCTTCCATTCACTCTTGTTCTTTGGGCTCCATTTGTTTTTATACTCATTGAACGACATCCGCCTGCCAAAATTCATCTCGCTCACGTCGATTGCCGTTGCATTGCCTTGCCTGTCCAGGTGCACCTTTTCCACGTATGAAACATGCCAATAATTGCCGAGATCGAATATGGCAACATCACCTTCAGTGACTTCCGGGATCTCCTTGTTTTTGAGGGCTTCAATTTCGACAGCATTATTGGGAATCGGGAATGCGGGGATTTTGGTTTTGATATAATCAACGCAATAACCGTCTTTTTTCACCCAATCGTCGCAGTTACAGCCGGCATGGCAATTTGTGCGCATGACCGTGACCGCAACAGCTATTACAATTATTACTGGAATTCGCCTCATGGTGCGGTTTCCTCGCTGACTCGGATTAATCATTAGACGATACATGGCACTAAAACGTTACAAATTGTGGTGGCATGCCCGATGACCGTGATGTCCTGGGCGCAGACCTGTTCGTGTACGTCCTGCTGCGCACCATGGTGCTGAACCTGCTTCAGGGGGGAGCTACTGGCGGGGCACCTTCTATCCAGCTGAAGGAGTCGAAGGCGAACAAGGTGTGACCGGAACGCCGGCATGTTGGCTATGTCCCGGTTTTAGGGGATAAGCGATCGCCTTGTCAGGATTCCGCAGGGGGAGATGACGGGAGGATCATGCCGATCCGATGCTGGGCGCACGGGGTCCTATCCCTCTGTTTCCGGAAGGAATACCCTGAATCCGATGCCTTACTGGCGGATCGGGCGACATGCCGGGGCCAACCGCCGCCCATGAAGATTCATGCCGACTGGGGTGGTCAATCCGCGCCGTTGACCGCTGCCCTCAGTCCGGGGGAGGGCTTGAAGCTCAATACGCTGCGGGCGGTGATCGTCATGTCCTCGCCGGTCTGGGGGTTGCGCCCCCTCCGGTCGTTTTTCCTTCTGATCGAAAACTTCCCAAAGCCGGTTATCTTGACGTCTTCACCCGATTCCAGGGTGTCCTTCATGATGTTCAAGACAGACTCCACCAGGGCGGCACACTCCAATTTCGTACCGCCAATCCTCCCCTGAACCCTTGCAACGATGTCAGCCTTGGTCACGTGTCATCCCTCCCCAAAAAATTCGGCCCCCTCATGGCCGGAGTATACCTGCGCGCATCGCCAACAATCAATCCCAAATGAGCATCTGTTTGTCGTGGCCCATCGCCGCACGACTACAACCATTCCCACAACCCGCGCGGGATCACCATCTGGATGCTCTCCTTCCCGATACTGGCCGAGATGACCAGGTCGCCCGCGGCATTGAAATACCATTTTTCGTCGTCGATTGTCACGAGCCGGCGCAATCCCCGCCTGACCCGGACAGAGGAAGCGAACTCTCCCAGGGCATCCACCCAGTGCAGGTAGATAAGGAGGTTGATGTCCACCTTGTCGGACACGTCTTCGATGTACTCATCATGTTCCATGGCGGTCGGGATACGCGCTGACGTATGCTACCATGCCCGGGAATCCGGGATGGTATGGATGCGGTCCTGCCAGATTCACTATACATTCTGCCGCGTTTCTCCGCAAGACGAACCGTGCGTCCCAAGGGAAAGGCCGGCCGGTGGTTGGCCGGCGACCCCGCCATGACGCCTCATTTGTCCGATCCCGTTATAATCAGTGGAAAAGTTGCGTGTACTGTGGTATGGAAAGCATATTTTCATGAAAATAATGGGCATCCTGTCCGGACACGGTTGCGGAGAACGGAACATGACGACATCCGATAATAGACTGAAAAGCGAGGAACTGCTGGACGAAATCAAAAGGCACTACCGGGCGGGCGATGTGGTCGATGTGGAGGAGGAGCGCGTCAAGATCGTCATCTTCACCTCCGGGGGAAATCGCTACGCGTTCTACGGCAGCGCCATCAGGGAGATCCTTCCGGCCTGCGAGATATCGTGGGTGCCGAGCCTTCCCGAGTATCTTCCGGGGCTCATCAATGTGCGCGGAGATATCGAGTCGGTCATCGACATCCGCTACTTTCTGGGAGAGGAAGGGGCCGATCCCGTGAAGAGCCACATCGCCATGGCAACGTGCGGGGATTTCCACTCCGGCGTGATGATCGATTCCATCGAGGATGTGGTGGATGTACCCGTCAGCACGATAGAGCCTCCGCTCACGACGCTGGGCGGCACGGCCCGCGACCTGGTGGCCGGAGAGATCAGGTATGGCGGAGAAACGGTGACGCTCCTGGATATCGGCAAGCTGGCGGCCAAGATAACCTTATGAGCGATGCAGGGGGCATACCCGACGCCTTCGGCCTCAATCTGCTCCTCTTCTCGGTCGGCGGGGTCTTCTTCGGCGCCGATGCGGAGCAGGTGGAGGAGACGCTGGCCTGGCAGGGGGACGGGGCGGACGACCTGGTCTGGTTTCACCGGGAGCTGGGGTACGCCGGCGATGGGATCGCCTATCGCGCGCCCAGCGTCCTCAAGATCAGGACGGCGGATGACCGGGACTACCGGGTGATCATCGATCAGATGGAGGATGTGACCGGGATCGTCAGCGACGATATTCGCCCCTTTCCCCCCCTGGTTGAACCGTTTGCC
Organism: Geobacter sp.; assembly: GCA_027346925.1. Taxonomy (GTDB): domain Bacteria; phylum Desulfobacterota; class Desulfuromonadia; order Geobacterales; family Pseudopelobacteraceae; genus JACPFJ01. Next base: position 2,467 of record DAIERH010000165.1, on the reverse strand, counting down.
CTGCGTAAAGGAATGTGGGGGATCGTGGTCAAGGGCGACCGGATGATCCTGCTGGTGGATTTTAAACGTCTGCTGCGGGAACAAAGGGCCTGTGCCCATATGGGAGGTGACGAGTCATGATGTTGTTTAACCCGGCCATCCTGCTGATGAAACGGCTGACCTATTCACGCAAGATGCTTGTGGCAGGTCTCTTCTTCTGCATTCCCATAGCCCTTCTGGCCTATTTCCTCGTTACCAACATCCGGGAAGAGGTGGAGTTCGCGGCCAAGGAGCGCTCCGGAGTACGCTACATCGCACCGCTCAGGGACATGTTGTCGCATCTCCTGGAAAATCGCCGGGCGGCCCTGTTGCGCGGCACGGCACCCGCGGCCCCGGACCGGGTACTGGCCGAACTGGACCGGGTCGAGGCGCGCCTGGGGAGTACATTGGCCACGGGAGAACCGCTGCGGGCGCTGAAGACCAGGCTGGCCGAGGTGAACGGCAAGGCCGGGGCAACGGCGCGGCAGCGGTTCGAGGCGCATACGGCGCTGGCGGGTGACCTGTTGAATCTGATCGTGCTGGTGGCGGACAACTCCAACCTCACCCTTGACCCGGATATCGACAGCTACTATCTCATGGACACCCTGACCACCAAGCTCCCGCCGCTGGCTGAGGCGCTGGGCCGCATGGATCTCATCGCCTCGCGCCTCGGGTCTGACCAGTCCGGACTCGGCGACAGGACCGACCTGATCGTGCTTTCCGGCCAGGTCGGGACCCTCGTGGACGGCATCAACAAGAATATCCGCACGGCCTGCGCCAAGAACCCGGCCCTGAACCAGCGCCTGCAAGGTCCGTTTCAGGAAGTTGGGGCATCTTCGGCGGCCTTTCTGAAGGCAGTGACAGCCTATGCGGCAGCCAAACCGCCGCTTGGCCCGCTCCCCCAAAACGTGTCCAGGGCCGCAACCAGCGCCAGGGAGGCGGTTCTCGGGGCCATGGACGTTGTCTCGCCGGCCCTGGACGGGCTCCTGGAAAAGCGCATCCACACGTTCCAGGCACGGATGTACCTCTATCTGTCCATCTCCTTCCTGGCCTTGCTGCTGGGCGTCTATCTCAATGTCGGCAGCTTTCTGTCCGTACGCGAGGGGATCTCCTCTGTCAAAGACATGTCCGCCAGGGTGGCCGACGGCGACCTGACCGCGGAGGCGCCCGGGTTGTCCCGCGATGAGCTGGGCGAAATGGCGCGCATGTTCAACGTCATGACCGAGAACCTGCGCCGGATCATCGCCACGCTCAGCGAGGTGACCGGCAAGGTCATCACCTTTGCGGAGAAGCTGTCGGCCAGCGTTGAACAACAGGCCGGATTTTCCAGCCAGCTCTCCAGTTCGGTGGCGGAAATCTCCGCCACCATGGAGGAGTTTTCCTCCACCGCCAGCCAGATCGCCAATCACAGCCACGAGGTGGTGGATATCGCCGACCGGACCCTGCAGGGGACCAGGGACGGCGCGGCCGGGGTCGAAACCCTTGCCATGAAGATGAGCGACATCAGCGCCGACAACGAGGCCAACCTCCAGGAGATCGTGGAGTTGGGACGCAGGTCGAAAGAGATCACCAGGATCATGGCGATCATCGGCAACATCGCCAACCAGACCAAGCTGATCGCCTTCAATGCCGCACTGGAGGCGGCCAGCGCCGGTGAGGCGGGAAAACGGTTCGGGGTGGTGGCGGTGGAGATCCGCCGCCTGGCGGACAGCGTGGTGGAATCGGCCGGCGAGACCGAGGCAAAGATCACGGAGATCATGGACGCGGTCAACCGGCTCGTACTTACTTCCGAGAAGGGGGCCAAGGGTATCCGCGAGGGGTTGGACTACTCGGGGCGGACCTTGGAGATGCTGTGTGATGTGGTGGATGGCGCCGCTTCGACCAGCGAGGCAGCCAAGCAGATATCCCTCTCCACACAGCAGCAGCAGATGGCCAGCGGCCAGGTGGTGGCCGCGTTGCACGACATCCAGGAAGGGGCGCTGCATGCCTCCGCATCGATCCAGCAGATAAACGCCATCGGCAAGGAACTGGCGGCGATATCCGGCGATCTGAAGGGGATCATGGGGCGTTTCAGCCTGGATACCACCGCCACGGCCGTCTGAAGGCATGCTTCCAATGCACGTACTGATTACATTACATTGACAAGGGGGTCACCGTGAGGTTCACACTGCGGAAAAAAGTACTGGGACTGACGTTTATCAGCGTTTTCTCCATAGCCGTCGTCATCTCCGTCATTTCCATCATGAATATCCTCTCCCGGGGCCAGGAGCGGACCGCCGACTACCGTGCAACGCTCCTGGCCGAAAGGAAGCAGCAGATCAAGGGGTACGTGGACATGGCGGTGCGGCTGGCGGAAAGGATGCCGCCGGAAGACGCCAAAAAAGCGGTCAGGAACATGCGCTACGGCCAGAGCGGTTATCTCTGGATCAATGATTTCAACAACGTATTC
>DAIERH010000164.1 GCA_027346925.1 Geobacter sp. | reverse complement strand
TTCGTGCTCGGCCTGTCGCTGACCTTCACCGCCTTCGGCGCGGCGGCCGGACTGCTGGGGACCATGTTCGGCACCCTGGGCGGCCCCTGGTATCTGGTGGCAGGCGGCATCGCGCTGGTGATGGGCGGCCAGATGATGGGACTGTACGAAATCCGCCTGCCGATCAGGCGCGACTTCAAGCCCAAACGGGGCGGCATTGTCGGCGCGTTCCTGCTGGGGCTCTTCTTCGGCGTCGTCTCTTCCCCCTGCGCCACGCCGGTTCTGGTGGTGCTGCTGACCCTGGTGGCCGCCAAGGGACAGATACTCTACGGCATCGCGCTCCTGTTCTGCTACGCAGTCGGCCACTGCCTGCTGATGCTCTTCGCCGGCACCTTCACCGGCTTCGTGGAGGGGTTCGTCAAGGCTCGCGGGGTGATCAACTTTTCCACTTGGGCAAAACGTATCGGCGGGTTCGTCGTCGCCATCGTGGGAGTCTATCTCCTCTGGAACGTATAACCCCTTGCAAAGAAACCGCCAGCTGCGGCAGGCGGCTTTTTTATAATCAACTTCATGAGCATATTCAACTATATCAATGGGTACTATCATGCGCACATTCCGCTTTCTGTTCCACCTGATCCTCTTGCTTCTCATCCCCCTGCTTGCCCACGGCGAACCGTTGACCATGAAGGAGGCGGTGCGGCGGGCAGTGGCCGGCAACCCATCCGTGGCTGAAGCACAACTTGGCGTGGCCTCCGGCGAAGAAGGAGTGAAAAGCGCCTGGGGCAAAAACCTCCCGAAGCTCACCCTTGACGCCAATTACACCAGACGGGAACACCCACTCCCCTATATTATCGATGCCCCGCTCTCTCCGTCCAATGTCCATTTCACCGACGAATTCGCCTCCTACAACATCGTCCTGACACTCCCCCTCTACCAGGGAGGACAGACCATGAACGGTGTCGATCTGGCGAAGGTGAAGAAAGACCTTCAGAGGCAAGGCCTTTCTTTCACCCGCAACGAAATCATCGCCAACACCGTCAACACCTACAACAAGATTTTGCAACTCCGGAAACTTCGGGAGGCTTCCCAGACGTCACTGAAAGCCCTCGATGAACAGTACAGGAACGGGCAACTCCTCTTTGGCGTGGGACGGATCGCCCGCGTCGATCTCCTGAAGGTGGAGGCACAGCTGGCAAACGAACGCCAGCGGCTGATCTCCCTTGATGCGGGAATAGCCACCGCAACGGCGACCCTGCGGACACTCATGGGAGAAGATGAGGCCGCTTCCAGTGAAGCGCCAATCCCGGCCGATACACTCACACAGGCCGAAGTCAGTGGCGATTTCTCCTCCGGACTTGAAACCGCCCGCCGGCAACGGCCGGAATTCCTGAGCGCCTCGCAGGGGATCAAGGAAGCGGATCTCAACCGCAAGCTGGCCTTCGGCAAACTGCTCCCCACCGTGAGCGCCTTTACCGGCTACCTGGATCAGTTCACGCTCAACCCCTCGTACAAGGAGGCCAACTGGTACGCCGGCTTCAACCTGAGCCTGCCCCTCTTCGACCGCTCACTCTACGCCGACCTTTCCCGCCAGCGGATCGAATCGGAACGGGCAACAGCGCGTCTGAAGGCTGTCGGCAACCAGGTGAGTCTCGAAATCCGCAGCGCGCTCAACTCGCTTGAAGAGAGCAAGGCGCGGATCTGGGCCGCGCAGCAGGCAGTGGCAGAAGCCAACGAGGCGTTCAGGATCGAACAGGAGCGGTATAAAAGCGGCGCCGGTGCGGTTGTTGACCTCCTGCTGGCCCAGTCGGCCGACATCTCGGCCGCAGCCAATTACAGCCAAGCACTCTATGATTATAACGCGGCGGCCGTTGCATATCGCAAGGCCACGGGAACCTTGGAGGAGTATCGGAAATGAAACGGAAATTTATCTTTATCCTGATCGCGGTTGTCCTGGTTGCCACGGGAGTCCTGCTCGTCATCAAGAAAAAGGTGGAGATCGCCCGTCTGGCGCCGCCCCAGGCCACGCCGCCGGCCGTGCGGGTAGCGCCGGTCGGCCAGGGGACCCTGGAGGTGACCGCCCATTACCTGGGAACCATTGTGCCGTTCACAAGGAGCGACCTCTCGGCGCGCATCTCCGGGAACATCCTCAGTATAACCAGGCGGGAAGGGGACCTGGTCCGCAAGGGGGAATTGCTGATCACCATCGACGACCGGGAACTGGTGGACCGGATGTCTGCGGTGAACGCCGAGGTGCTGTCCACCCGCCAGAAGCTGGCCGGCGCCAGGAGCGCCTATGCAACCCAGAAGGCGGTCTATGGGCGGGACGTGGTCCTCAACAAGGCAGGCGCCATTTCTCAGGAGGCGCTGGAGCGCTCCCGCGCCGCCCTGGATGGGGCAAAGGCATCCGTAGACGCCTATGAGGAGAGCCTGAAAGGATTGGCCATGAACACCAACGTGGCCCGTACCCAGGCCGGTTACGCCCGTATCTACGCACCGTTCAGCGGGGTGGTATCCAAGCGATGGAACGAACCGGGGGACCTGGCTGTGCCGGGCAAACCGATCCTTACCATCGACAAGAGTTCGCCATTCAAGGTGTTGGCCCAGGTGCCCCAGGAAGAACTGGCCGCTCTCCACGCGGGGACGGCGGTGTATCTGACAAACGGCACTCAGCGGCTCTCCACACGGGTGAACCGTGTCTATCCGGCCCTGGGCAAAAGCATGCTGGCCACGGTGGAGGTGATCACCCCCGGAGCGCCCTTCAGCCTGCCTGCCGACGCCACTGTCGGTATGGACCTGGTGACCCGGAAGGTTGCCGGGCTGATCGTGCCCGAGCAGGCGGTGATAAAGAGCAACCAACGGGCTTACCTCTATGTTGTCACTGGCGGTACGGTCCATCTCCGGCCGGTCATACTTTTGGGAATGGCAAACGGCACGGCGGCGATAAGCGGTGAAGTGAAACCCGGCGAGCAGGTGGCCGTGGCCCAGGAAAACAAGCTGCTGACCCTGGTTGAGGGTGGGCGGGTTATCCCGGTAGCGAATACGGACAAGACCGATGTAACGTCAAGCCCTTCGGCGCCGGGCCGGACCTCCACCGGGAGAGGAAAACCATGAAGTTTGTCGAACAGTACATCAAAAAACCGCACCTGGTCCTGTCGGTGGTCCTGCTCTTTGCGGTTGTGGGAATCATCGGCTATCAACGGATGCCGTTCAATCTCTTTCCCGACACCGACCGGCCCCAGATCAGCGTGATCACGGTCATGCCGGGGGCCGCCGCCACCGACGTGGAGTCCGACATCACCCGAACCATCGAAAAGGAGGTTTCCACCATCGACATGGTCCGGCGGGTCACCTCCACCTCCAAAGACGAGGTCTCGGTGGTCACCGCCGAGTTCGAATACGACAAGGGGCTGGATGCCGCGGCCACCGACGTGGCCAACGCCCTGAGCAAGGTGACCGCCCGGCTTCCCCAGGGGATCAGGCCTCCCCAGATCTTCAAGATCAGCCAGGCCACCCAGCCGACCATGACCCTTTCCCTCTCCCCCAAACCGGGCTATCCGGCGGACCTGCGGAAGATCCGGGAACTGGCCGACAACCAGATCAAGGAAGAGCTCCTGCGCCTCCCCGATGTGGCCAACGTGGAGGTGTTCGGCGCCAATCAGCCGGAGGTGGCGGTTACCATCTCCCAGGACCAGTTGACCCGCTTCGGGGTGAGCATGGGGGATGTGATGGGCGCCCTTGCCGCACAGAACCAGAACATTCCCCAGGGGTTGATCATCCATCGGGAGGGGCAGTACCTCTTCAAGACCGCGGGTGAGGTGAAGAGCCCCGAGGAGTTGAACGAACTGGTCATTGCCCGCAAGGAAGGGGGTACGGTCCACCTGCGCGACGTGGCACGGGTGTCCTCCGATGTTCAGGAGCCCCAGTCGGCCTACCACGGCAACGGCACGGAGGCGATCGGCATCAACATCCTGCGGGCGCAGAACGGCCACACCCTTGATTCGATCCACTCGACCGAGGCGGACCTCCCCACCCTGAAAAAAGAGTATCCATCCATCAACTTCGCGGTCAGTTACACCCAGAAGGATCTGATCGAGCGGAGCGTGGACAACATGTTGGGGGCGCTCAGAGACGCCATCATTATTACCATCATCGTGATCTTCCTGTTTCTGGGGAATCTGCGGACCATGTTCCTCTGCGCCATCTCGATCCCCTTTACCTATCTGATTACCTTTGCCGTCATGTGGCTGTTCGGGTTCGAGTTCCATATGGTAACGCTCACCGGGGTGATCCTGGCGGTGGGGATGCTCCTGGACGACGCCATTGTGGTGATCGAGAACATCGAGCGCCACTACCACGAGTCGGACAGGGATCTGACCGAGCTGGTTGCCGGCGGCACGGAAGAGGTGATGCTCGCCATCTTCTCCGGCACCTACGCCACCATCGTCGTGCTGCTGCCGATCATCTTCATCGGCGGGTATGTCCAGACCGTGCTCCGCCCCCTGTCGCTGTCGCTCACCATCGCCTTGGTTGCCTCCTATGTCGTCTCGGTGACCATCATCCCGATCCTGGCGCCGTACATCCTGAAGAAAGGATCAAAAGAGAACCGCTTCGAGCGGATCGTCAAGCGGGGAAGCGACCGGTTCGTCGGCGCCATCCGGGACTTCTTCACCAACATCCTCGGTTTCGCCCTCAAGCACCGCCTGATGTTTCTGCCGCCGGCCTTCCTGCTCCTCATGATCAGCGGCAAGGTAGTGAAGCCCCTTATCGGCCAGGATGTCATGCCCCCCATGGATACCGGCATCGTCAAGATCAACTTCGAGGCGGACAGCAACTCATCCCTGGCCCAGACCAATTCCATCCTCTCCCGGATGGAGGAGATCATCAAGGGGGAAGAAGGGGTGGTTGCCGTCAGTTCCACACTGGGATCGGAACCGTCGGTGGTCTCCTTCGGCAGCGGCAAGAACCCCCAGCAGGGGAACATCACCATCAACCTGGTGGACCGGTTTCACCGCAAACAGACCATGTGGCGGATCGAAGACGACATGCGCCGCAAGTTCCTGACGATCCCGGGCATGAAGTCGGTGGATGTCTTCGACTACGGCGCCACCCCCCTCTCCTCCATCCGCTCCACCGTGGACGTGATGGTGAGCGGCCCCGACCCGCGGGTGCTGGCCGGTATCGGCCGGGATATTCAGCAACGGCTGGAAACCGTCCGGGGACTGAAGTCGGTCTCCCTCTCCTGGACCGCCGACAAGAAGGAGGTCAACTTCATCGCCAACCGAGAGAAGTGCGCCCTGTACGGCATCTCGCCCAAGGATATCGCCGCCCAGGTACAGGCGGCCGTCCAAGGGGGACCGGCCTCCCTTTTCCGGGTCGCCGGCGAGGACGGCTTCCTGATCCGTACCCGCTACGATGCACAGCAGCGGGACAGCATGGCCGGAATGCCGCAGCTGAAAGTCAA
>DAIERH010000163.1 GCA_027346925.1 Geobacter sp. | reverse complement strand
CAAGGGGGAAGGGGATAGCCGGCGGAAAAACGGGGGGCGCGTATTCAAGAGCGATGTGCCGATTCGTTCCAACCCCATTGATCTGCCGGAGAAAACAGGATATTTTTATTGATAGGCTCGCGTTGCCGCAGGATGCAAAGGGGAAAACCATGAAAATTGCACTGGTGATCGGCGTGGTCGTTGCTTTATCGGCTCGGTTCGCCGGGGCGCAGTTGCCTCCGGGGCCGATAGGGAAAAGTGGTTGCATCGCAAACAGTATCGGGCAAACCTATTGCTCTCCCACGGGCGGCGTTATTTTCCTCAACAGTATCGGGATAGCCCTATGCGGCCAAGGGCCTTGCGTAGTCGATAGGACGGGGGAGGCGCATTGTGCAAAGCGCCCTACAGCATCCGCTGTTTTGAATTTGCGCGGTATTCCCGAGTGTGAAGGGGGATGCACGGTGGCTTCACCGAGCGTATGCAGGAAACAGTCGCCCAACGGCCATTGATCGACTCCTGAAGCCGTGAAGGTGATGTTACATTGCCCACAATGCCGGAGGTCATGAACCAATGAGCTTCATCCTTGCCCTGGACCAGGGAACGACCAGTTCCCGCGCCCTGGTGTTCGACCATGACGGCAACGTAGCCGGAGTCGCCCAGAAGGAATTCCGCCAGATATTCCCCCGGCCTGGGCTCGTGGAGCACGATGCCAAGGAGATATGGGCCTCCCAGATCGGCGTGGCCGTGGAGGCCATCGCGCGGGCCGGGCTGACCTCCGCCGATATCGCCGCCATCGGCATCACCAACCAGCGGGAGACCACCATTGTCTGGGACCGGGCTACCGGACGGCCGATCCACAACGCCATGGTCTGGCAGGACCGGCGCACCGCCGGGGAGTGCGACCGTCTCAAGGCCGAGGGGCTTGAAGCGCTCTTCCGCGACCGGACAGGGCTGGTGCTGGATGCCTATTTCTCCGGCACCAAGCTCGCCTGGATTCTCGACCACGTCCCCGGTGCTCGGGCCCGTGCCGAGGCGGGGAAACTTGCCTTCGGCACGGTGGATACCTGGCTCGTCTGGAACCTGACCAGGGGAGAGCGGCACGTGACCGACCCGAGCAACGCCTCCCGCACCCTCCTGTTCAACATCCACACGGGTGGCTGGGACCCGGAACTGCTGGAGCTGCTCCGGATTCCGCCACCGCTCCTGCCCGAGGTCGTCCCCTCCAGCCAGGTCTACGGCGAAACCGCGGCCGGCGTGCTCGCCTCGGCCGTGCCTATTGCGGGGATCGCCGGCGACCAGCAGGCGGCCTTGTTCGGCCAACTCTGCGACCGGCCGGGGATGGTCAAGAACACCTACGGCACCGGCTGCTTCATGCTCATGCATACGGGTGACCGGCCGGTTGTCTCGGGCAGGAACCTGCTCAGCACCGTGGGGTGCAGGATCGATGATAAGACCGAGTACGCGCTGGAGGGAAGCGTGTTCGTGGCGGGCGCCGCGGTGCAGTGGCTGCGGGACGGGCTCGGGCTGATCCGTACCTCGGGGGAGGTGGAGCCGCTGGCCGCCTCGGTGCCCGACAACGGTGGGGTCTATTTGGTTCCCGCATTCACCGGCCTGGGCGCCCCCCACTGGGATCCCTATGCCCGCGGTGCCCTGTTCGGCATGACCCGCGGCTCCACCGCCGGGCACATCGCCCGGGCCACCCTGGAGAGCATCGCTTTCCAGACCGCCGACCTCCTGGAAGTCATGGAGGAGGACAGTGGAATTCCCCTTGCCGAATTGCGGGTGGACGGCGGCGCCACGGCCAACAACCTGCTCATGCAGTTCCAGGCAGACCTTCTGGGTGTTCCGGTCGTGCGCCCCAGGGTGCGGGAGACCACGGCCCTGGGGGCGGCCTACCTGGCCGGGCTGGCGGTCGGGTATTGGGCTGGCCGTGGGGAGATCGGACGGCTCTGGCAGGTGGAGCATACCTTTATCCCGGCCATGGAGCAGGGGAAGGCCGCTGAGTTGCGCGGCCACTGGGGCAGGGCGCTGGAGCGGGCAAAGGGGTGGGAACGGCCCTGAAGCGCTAAGAACTGGGATGAAAAGGGTTGCGCAGATACTAAAAAGGCCTCCGAGGTTTCATGCCCCGGAGGCCTTTGTCTGTTGAATGGTTGATACCGTGCGGGTCAGGCCACGTAGGAGGCGTAGAGCTGCTTGACCCGCGCCAGGTAACTCCGGGTCTCGGCAGGCATGCGGTCGGGTCGTTTGTCCACGTTGCCCGGCCCCCAGTTGTAGGCGGCCAGGGCCGAGTCCACGTCGCCGTTGTAGCGATCCAGCAGGTCGCGCAGGAATTTCGTCCCCCCCATGACATTCTGTTCCGGGTCGAATGAGTCGTTGACCCCCAGGGAACGGGCGGTTCCAGGCATGAGCTGCATCAGTCCCCGCGCCCCGGCGTGGGACACGGCATTGGGATTGAAGTTGCTCTCGGCCTTGATGACCGCCTTGATCAGCCCCACATCAACGCCATAGCGGCGGGATGCCTTGGCGATGATCGGGTCGAGCCACTGGCTCCCCTTGGTGGTCGCAGCCGAGGAGGAGGGGGGGATGGAAGGGAGTTCGGGCAGTTCCTGCCCCGGAGCCGGAGCTTCGACCGGTTGAACGGGCTGGCCGGTGGTCTCGGGGGAGTTGGCGGCATAGGCCTGTACCAGCGCCTGGATGGTGGGGGACTGCCGGCTGAACGGCGACGACATCGCGGCATCGGCCGTTGCGTCGCCGCCCAGGTTCAGGGTTGTGCGGAGCATCCGGAGGTGGAGGACTTCCGCCAAGGACTGTGCCTTGGCCTGTTCGCTCAGCGCTCCCTGGCCGTCGCCGGCCAGGACGGTAGCCAGCTTGTCGGCAAAGAGGCCGTCAGGCTGGGCCACGGCGTTGGATCCGGCCGGCTGACGGGACTCCTTGGCCAGAAGGGCTGCCAATAGCGACGGATTTTCATTGATGCCCATGGTCATGACAATCGCTATTCCTCGCTGTAGACCAGGTTTTTCTTCTTGAGCTTCTCAATAAGGGTGGTCCGCTTAAGCTTCAAGAGCGCCGCGGCCTCCTTCTTGTTGCCCTTGGTTCGCAGCAAGGCCTGCTGGATCAGATTGTTTTCGAACGCCTCAACCGCGGAGTTGAGACAGATGCCCCCCGCCGGTAGTTCGTCAGTCGCCGGCAGGGGCGGTACTTGGACCTGCGTCTGGCCAGCGAGATATTTTTCCGGAAGGTCGTCGGGGGTTATGAAGCCACTGTCCTTGAGGATCACCACCCGCTCCACCAGATTTTCCAGTTCCCGCACGTTTCCCGGCCAGCCATAGCTGCAGAGGATGTCGAGGGTCTCGCGGGAAAAACCCTTGACGGCGTGTTTCCGGTCGCTGTTGAAGCGAGTCAGGAAACTGTGGATCAGGAGCGGGATGTCTTCCCTCCGTTCCCTGAGCGGCGGGATGGTGATCGGGATCACCGACAGGCGGTAGTAGAGGTCTTCGCGGAAATCCCTGCTCGCCACGAGTTGCTCCAGGTCCTTGTTGGTGGCGGCAATGATGCGTACGTCAACTTTTTGCGGCTTGGACGACCCCACCGGCTCGAATTCCTTGCCTTGCAACGCCCGCAGGATTTTGACCTGCAGGCTCGGCTTCATGTCGCCGATCTCGTCCAGGAAGAGCGTCCCCTTGTCGGCCATCTCGAAGCGCCCGGCCCGGTTGGCATAGGCACCGGTGAAAGAGCCTTTGACGTGGCCGAACAATTCACTCTCCAGCAGATCGTCGGGAATGGCGGCACAATTGACCGGGACAAAATTTCTGCTGCTCCGGTCGCTCAGTTGGTGTATGGCACGCGCTGCAAGTTCCTTGCCGGTTCCCGATTCCCCCTGGATCAGGACCGTGGCGGTGGATTCGGCAATCTTCACGATCATGTCGAACAGCGTCAGCATGGGGGCGCTCTTGCCGATCATGGCGGAACAGAGCTTGTGGGGGTGGCGGCCGTTGTCGTCCGCGGTGTCGAGGAGGCGCAGGGCCTGGGATTCGGCGGCCCGCATGACCAGGCTTTCCAGCTCGTCAAGATTGAGCGGCTGCGGCAGAAAGAAGAAGCTGTCCGTGTGTGTCGGATGGGGGAGCTTCTCGTCATTGCTGCCGTGGCCGATAAGGACCAGCGCGGGGCTGATCTTTTTGGCCTGTTCCATAAAGGCGGGGGCTATGGAGCGGAGATGAGTCAACTCGGCAATGACGATCACCACCTCCTGATCCCGAATGGTGTCAAAAATCAATGCATCATTCTCGCTGTGAATAACGTCGTATCCCTGGTATGTCAAAAATGCCGATACCAGATCGCGGCTCTTGCGGTCGCGGTCAACGATGAGGATTCTTCCGGCAGAGTGCATAGATTGCCATTAATTTCAGGGGAGATGTCATGCTCTTGAGGATGCGGAAGTCAGAATAATGCCGCAAGATGGAAAAGTCAAGATAATGACTCATGGAAATGGGGATTTTTGAACGGATTTTGCTGGGACGGCACGTCTGTCATAATGAAAGAAATAAATTTATCCTGCTTGATAATACAGCACTACCATGATAAATTATGCCGATTAAAATGCCAGCAGGCTGATGTTTTAGGGCGTATCCCATTTATCCATTCGAACCGAGGAGGAAGTCATGAGCAACGCACTGGTTCCGGTAAAAAGCGATGAATCACATGGAGAACTGATTCAGCTTGTCAGCTTCAATCTTGATCAGGAAGAGTATGGGGTTGACGTCCTGAAGGTCCGTGAGATCATACGCATGCCCACGGTTACCCGTGTCCCCAATACGCCCCACTACGTGGAAGGGGTCATCAACCTGCGCGGCAAGGTTATCCCGATCATCTCCATGCGTAAAAAATTCGGCCTGATCGAAGTGGACAACGATAAGCAGACCCGCATCATGGTCATGGACGTGGATGGCGAACTGATGGGGTTCATCGTCGATGCCGTCTCGGAGGTCATCCGCATCTCCGGTAGCGAAATCCAGCCCTCGCCGGCCGTGGTTGCCAGCGGTATCGACCAGGAATGCATCGCGGGTGTGATCAACCAGACCGAGCGCCTGCTGGTGCTGCTTGACCTGGAGAAGATGTTCTCCCAGGATGAAAGAAGGATCTTTGGTTCGCTGTAAACGCCCGTCCAGTACTCTCGAAGGAGAATGCAATGCCCATTGATTGCGAAGATCAGGAACTTCTCGAAGGTTTTCTCACCGAAACGACCGAATTGCTGGAGAAGCTCGATGATGACCTCGTGGCACTGGAAAAGTCTACGGACGATGCCGATCTGCTCAACCGGATCTTCCGGTCCATCCATACCGTCAAGGGCGCGTCGAGCTTCCTCGGTTTCGACCTGCTGGTCAAGGTGACCCACAAGACCGAGGATGTCCTCAACCGGCTTCGCAAGGGGGAATTGCTCGTAAACCCGGAGATCATGGATGTCATCCTCGAGGCGACCGACCTGGTCAAGCTGCTGGT
>DAIERH010000162.1 GCA_027346925.1 Geobacter sp. | reverse complement strand
GTTGATCCAGGAAAAATTGACCCATGCGCTGACCGCCACCGGGGAAACGCCGCTCACGTTTCCGTAGACCACAGTGCTGCCGTAGGCGGTGGTCGGGCCGTACTCGAAACTCACCGTGCAGGTGTCGTTGTTGGGGTTCACCAGTCCGTTCAGAGTTCCCCGGGTAGGAAACGACAGACGGGGATTGAAATTGTAGGTCACGGTGGAGGGCGCGCCGTTGGCAACCAGGCCGGTCGGCTTGAGGGTGCCGATGATGGGGCTGCCAACGGGGGTGATGGTGAAGCTCTGGCTGGACTGGGCAGCCGGAATATTGGCGTTGCCCGCCTGGCTGGCGGTGATGGCGCAGGTTCCGGCGGCCACGCCGGTAACGGTTGCGCCGCTCACCGTGCAGATGCCGGGGGTAGTGGAGCTGAACGATACCGCCAAGCCGGAGCTGGACGTGGCGCTGACCGTGCCGGTTCCCCCCACACCGATGACCGGAGCCGTGCCGAAGCTGATGTTCTGATTGCCCGGCCCGACGGTCAGGTTCAGGGTCTGGCTGGCCGGCGCATAGACGCCGTTGCCGGCCTGTGTGGCAATGACGGTGCAGGTTCCGGCGATTTTGGCGGTTACTGTGGCGCCGCTGACCGAGCATACCGCCGGTGTGGTGGTGCTTAATGTAACCGGCAGGCCGGAGTTTGAGGTAGCTGTCACCGTGCCGCCGCCGCCCGCCACAAGCACCGGGGAAGCGCCGAAGGTGATGGTCTGGCATTGCCTCAAGCCGAGCGTCTGGTCGGCGCCGTAGGTGGCGCCGTTTGCATTCACCGCTTTGATCCGGTAATGATAGGTGGTGCCGCAGGCGGCAAGCCCAGTCGTGCTCCCGGAGACCATGGCCGGGCCGCTACCGGCGGTCACCGGCGCCGGTGTTGCGGCGGCGGTCGATCCGTATGCCGTGGTTGCGCCGTACTCGAATGTGACCGTGGTGTCGCTGCCATTGTCGTTGACCGTGCCGTACAGGGTGGCAACGCCACCGTTCCCCGCCACCGCCGCACTCCGCAGCGTCCCGCCGCTGTAGAGCGCGGCTACCTCCGTAGCGCTCAGGACGCGGTTGTACAGTGCCACGTCGTCGATCAGCCCCCTGAAAGGATAGGCCCAATCTCCACGCCTGCCGATGGTGAGCGGCGAGCCATCCGCCGTCAGGTCGGCGCCCCCGGCAATACCGGTGCGGTTAGCAGCGAGACTGCCGTTCACATAGACATTCGCATCGCTGCCGCTGTAGGTGACGACCACATGGTTCCACCCCGGCTGGATGGCGTTTGCCGCATCCACAAAGGTGGCCGGATACCCGGCCGGGATGAAGCGGACGTTGTTGGTAGTTGCCGTGCTGTCAAGCTCGATCTCGAAATGTTCCAGCCCCTTGCCCAGCAAAAACTGGGTGGTATTCGTGCCGAGGTCGTTCCAGTTGAACCAGGCGCTGATGCTGAATTGCGAAATATGCAGGGTGGTCGAATCCGGTACGCTCACCAAGCCGCTGCCGTTAAGGCTGAACGCCTGGCCGGCATGCCCGGCGGCAAAGGTGGCGGTCCCCTGGAGCGTGCCGTTGTTGACGCCCATGAAATCGTTGGCAGTGCCGTTGCCCGGCCACCAGGAGACAAGCCCGGCCGATGGCGTCTCCAGCACGGTAGGCGCGGCGGACGGGGCGGCCAGGGCGCTGAGCGGCAGCAGCAGAACGACAGACAGGCAAATCCAGGCTATTCGACTTATTTTCATGACCATGTTACCTCGCATATATTATGAAGTCTCTCTATTCTATAATTCATTCGGAATGGCAGAATTGGGACTTTTGAAAGCGCGCCTTATATTAAATCTTTTGATAAAAATCCATCAAGAGTAAAAACTCCCGTCGGCCGCAGTAAAATTACCCTTGTGGCAAATTAAAATATATTCTGTATCAGAATGGATCAGTGGGAAAGTGGTGTCATGCCTTTATCGGCGGTAACCGTGAGGGGGAAACGGATGGTGATGGTAGTTCCCCGGCCCGGCAAACTATCAATCTGGAAGGTCCCGTTTCGCCGTTCGACCCGTTCCCTCATCTGCCTGAGCCCCAGGCGGGGACTCTGCGCCAGAGCCGACAGATCGAAGCCTTTGCCGTTGTCTGCGATGGATACGGTCAAACAGCCGGCACCGTCGCCGCTTATCCTTACACCGACCTCGGTTGCCCCGGCGTGTTTGGCGACATTGTTGAGGCCCTCCTGGATGATCCGGTATAGTTCCGGTTCCAGTTGACGCGGCATGGCTGCATCCCCCGCCATCTCCAGGGAGATCCGCAGCCCTGTGTAATGTCCGAATTCCCTGACGTAACGCCCGACCGCCTCGCTAAAGCCCAGTTCCTCCATTTCCACCGGCCTCATGGCAAAGATCGCCCGGCGCACCTCGCCGATGTTCTTGTGCAGCAGTTTGCGGAACAACGCGATCTCTTCGGTCATCTTTTCCCGGTCAGTGTGTACTAAGCGCTCCCAGACACTGGCGCGCATGTTCATCATGGCCAGGTCCTGGGCCACGCCGTCATGGATATCACGGGCGATGCGCCGCCGCTCCTCGTCAATGGCCTTTTCCTCGGCGAGCCGCGCCTTTTCTATGAGCAGGCGGGCCGCCACCCTCTCCTCCCGGTCATGTGCCAGGATGCGGTAGAACAACACGCCCATCAGGACGAGCAGCCCCCACGGGTACAACAGGGGACCGCCGCTGATCAGCCGCAGGCCGACGGCGGCATCGAACAGGCCGGACAGGAACAGCGGTATGAACGCCGCCCGGATCAGGCCCGCGTCCTGGGGAGCAGACGCCTTGAACCGGGGAGAACAGATGACGGAGCCGAACCAGCAGACCACAAACATGACCAGGAGCAACGCCAGTGAAAACGAGATGTCCCAACTGACGAGGCCGGTCAGGTCCAGCGCAGTGGCGCCCATCGGATAGACGGCAAACAGTTGGAATATCCGGGTAATGATCGTGCGATTGATGCCGTCGGTCATTGGTTTGAAGTAGCGGCAGATGCCGGTAACGAACAGGAAAAACGAAAGGTAATGTATGTAGGAGGCGAGAACCGGCGAACCGATCACCATCTGGCAGATGGACGATTCAGAGAAGAGATAGCACCCAGCACCCAGGGCTGTTTGTGCAAACGCGGTCAACTGGGCGCGGGAGGAGGAAGTGAAGAAGTGGGCCGCAGCAAGGGAGATGGCGCCGACCAGGATGAAGAGCGCTGCGAGAATGGCAACAGGGAGCTGCGCCAGCACGAAATGTTTCTGGATGCTGGACGGTTCTCCTATCCAGACCGGCCCGATCAGGCCGATGCGCTGGTAATGTGCGGAGGCTACATGAAAGGTCAGTGTTTTTCCGGCCGCACCGGACGGCAGGTCTATCAGGTGCCACAAGAGGTAGCGGTGACGGTCGGCAAAACCCATGGGTATCATGCCGCTGCGATACAGAAGCCTGTCCCCCATCAGGACCTCGAACGACTGGAAGGCGGTATAGGCGGGGATGAAGATGGCCTGCCATGCCTGGCCCGTATCGGGTACCGTAGTCTCCAGCCATATATCGGCATGGTTCCCGCGTTCCGGACCTCTGCCGGGCGAATAGGGCTGCCACGCCTCCGCCTGGTCCCAGCGATAACGCCAGTCTCCGCTGAACCGGACCGCCTCGGGGGTCGTTGTTGCGGTTAATTTCCAGATTGCCAGGACAGCCACTATGACCATCAGCCCTGCGATAAGAATATGACGAGGGGGCACGGAGTCCATTGCGGACCGCAACTGCATCGTCAGAGTCCGGCCCAGCCTTTGCGCAGGGCCGTAAGGGCCGCCTGTGTGCGGTTTTTGACGTGCAGTTTGCAAAAAATGGTGTAGAGCCGGTTGGCTACCGTTTTGGTGGTGATATTCAACGCCGCCGCGATCTGATAGTTGTCCTCACCCTGGGCAACCCTTAGAAGCACTTCCATCTCTGCCGCTGTCAGCCGTTCGTCGGAAGAGCCGTCCCTCCCCCCTTCGGCCAGACGACGGAACTCTGCGAGGACCATGGAAGCCATCTCCGGCGGAATGATCGCCCCGCCCTGCGCCACGCACCGCACTGCGGCGACCACGTCATCGCCCGAGCTGTCCTTGAGCAGATACCCGCTGGCCCCGGCCTTGATCGCCTCGAAAACATACGTGTCATGCCGGTACATGGTCAGGACGATGACCCTGGCATCCGGCCTCTCCCCAGTAATGGCGGCAGTGGCCCGGACGCCGTCCATTTCGGGCATCTGGATATCCATCAGCGCCACATCGGGGTTCAGGTCTCGGGACATGGTCACTGCCTCTGTCCCGGTGGCGGCTTCGCCAACCACGTCGAATCCTCCCACCGCCTCGCAGATATGCCTCAGCCCTTCCCTAAACAGGTGATGATCGTCGGCCAGAAGAACCCGAATAGGCTTCACGATGGCGCCTCCTACCTGATTTTATAATTTTAGGGACGTTGATACTTAGCGAGCGTTTGTTTGGTTATCAGTTGCTTTCCATTCTCTCGATCAAACGCGAAATGCTGGATGCCGCCACTCCCATATGCCGTGCGATTTCAGCCGCAGACATACCGAGTTCGCGTCGGCTTCGCGAAGCTATAACGGCCCGCAGACGGCTCACCGCTCTGCGGCGCACGCCATTTGTGACTTCCCTGGGACTTATCCCAGCTCTCTTGCATTCTTTGTCGATTATCATCTGTATCGTTTTCCCCGAGCGTTTCAGTTTGAGCTGCCGGAGTTCTCTTTCTTCGGTCTCCTTGAGTATCGCATGAACGAAATCGCCGTCCCCCAGTATTCGCTCGTCCCCTTCTTCTTTCATCCCGGATCGGCGTATGGCAACGACCTGGGACCAGCCCCCGAGGCTGCGGAGAAGTCCTCCGCCGGTCAGTTCCGGTTGTTTCCCGAGCCCGACTCCTTCCCGCATGAACTTCCGATAGGCTCCCAGAGCTTTCCGTCTCGTGTCGCCGAACTGCAATAGGACATAATCCGCGTCCATCCACTTATGGCCGGTCTTCCCGATGATTGTGCTGTGGCCGCAGAAGGGGTAGCTGTCAAGTTCTTCGGCGGTTTTTACGATGTTCGCACGGACGGGGTTCAGGTGTATATAGCGCACCAGGGCAAGGAGGTATCTGTCTTCGTCGCATAGTATGGATTTATAGCGGTTCTCAAACAAATGCCCCGTGCGCTTATGGCGGCGGTTGTAGTATTGGGCGTACCACGTGAGAAGTTTTCGCATAACTGCGGAGATGCCATGCTTGCCGCTCTTGAAAAGAATATGAACGTGGTTGTCCATGAGGACCCACGCGTAAACGGAGCATTTCCCCTCTGTGACATTTTCGCCGAGGCGGTCGAGAAACCGCGACTTATCAACATCGTCTTCAAATATCTTCGCCTTGTTGATGCCCCTCACTATGATATGATGCAGGGCTCCCGGCACATCCAATCTCGCTTGTCT
>DAIERH010000161.1 GCA_027346925.1 Geobacter sp. | reverse complement strand
TCTTTTTCGCGGTTCTCGATGAAGCCCCGGAACATCCAGAGCAGGGTATGTACCCAGAAAACGGAGAAGGTGCCCACCAGGAGGCCGGTCATACCGGCAAAGGTATAGAAGAGGGTCGGGTATTTTTCCCGGTCATTGGGTTCGCCGTGCGCATAGTACTTGGTGAAAAGCGGGGTTGCCCCGGTGTGGCACTGTCTGCAGGTCTTGACCAGATTGGCCGGGTTGACGGTGGATTTCGGGTCGTTCTCGGGAAGCACGGCATGGGCAGTGTGACAATCAGCGCAACCAGCCACCTTCTCAGGGAAGCCGAGGCGGTAGTTCTTGCCGTGATAGCTCTCCATGTAGGACTTGACCTTGACGTTGTCAACCCTGTTTCTGGCCATCATCTTTGCGTCGCTGTGGCACTTCAGGCAGACCTTGGTGTGAAACTCGCGGTGCTCCTTTTCCGCCCCCAATTTCTGGATGGCATGCAGGTTGTGGCAATCGTTGCAGGCCGCCGAGTCCATGTTGCCCGCTGCCACCCCCTTGCCGTGGACCGACTTCTGGTAGACCGCTTCCTTGTCGTGGCACTGGATGCATTTGGCAACGACCTTGCGCTTGTCCTTCTTCCAGTAGGTATGGGTATGGATGTCGGTGTGACAGTTGGCGCACATCACTCCCTTGGAGACGTGGACGCTCGTGTAGTGTTCGGCGTTCTCCTTTTTATGGCAGCGTTCGCACTGCACCTTCTGGACCTTGATCTCTCCCTTCATGTGCTTGAGCAGGTTGGTAATGTCCACGTGGCAGCTGGTGCAGCCATTTTTCCCGTGGACCGATGCCGCGAAATCTCTTACGGAGATCTTGTTGCTGTGGCAACCGAGGCACGTGGCCGGATCAATGGCCATGCCCTGTTCGGCGACGGCCGGTGCAGCCCACATCGTGAGCAACAGCAGCAGGGAAAGGAGACGACAGACAATCAATCGCATGATGGTCCCTCCATAAACAGGATTTGATCCAGCCAAAGAGAATTTTGCGTATACACATACACCAAAAAAACGAATAAAAGCAACGTAAATTGAATACAGTATACAAAGTAACAAAGATTTTCGGCATTTGTTTCAACCGGTTGCTCGGGGCAGAATTTCCGCTATTTCGATAAGGCTCGCGGCGTCCTGAGCATGGGCGTAAAGGCCGGGTTGCAACATGAGAGCCTTCTTGACTTTGGCAGCCCCATTTGTTAGCTTGAAAAGGATTTACGCCATTTCAACTCCCTTTCCGGAGCAGCGCCGAACCCAGGAGCATGCATGTATAAGAAGCTTTTCATTCCCGGCCCGGTCCCTGTACACCCAGACATCCTCGCCGCCATGGCCACGCCCATGATCGGCCACCGCATGAAGGAATATGCCGAACTTCACGGCCGCGTCACATCGCGGCTCAAACAGGTGCTCTTAACCCAGAGCAAAGTCTTTCTGGCAACCTCCAGCGCCTTTGGCGTCATGGAAGGGGCCATTCGCAATCTGGTGGGAAAACGTTGCGCCAATTTCTGCAACGGCGCCTTCTCCGACAAATGGCATGATGTCACGCTGCGGTGTGGAAAACAGGCCGATGCCATCCGTTTTGAATGGGGCCGTCCGGTTACCCCCGAGGCAGTTGAAAAGGCCCTGTCCACGGGTAACTATGACAGCATGACCCTGATCCACAACGAGACCTCCACCGGTGTCATGTCGCCCCTGAGGGAGATTGCCGATGTCATGCGTTCGTTCCCCGATGTCATGTTCATCGTGGATACGGTATCGTCCATGAGTGCCCTCAAGATTCCTGTCGATGCCCTTGGTATCGACAGCTGCATCTTCGGGGTGCAGAAGGCCTTTGCACTGCCGCCGGGGCTGACGGTCTTCACCGCAAGTGAAAGGGCGCTCCGGCGTGCCGCTGCCATGGAGGGGCGTGGCTACTACTTCGACTATCTGGAATTCGACGCCAGCGACGCCAAGGATAACACCCCCTCTACTCCGTGCATCTCGCAGATATACGCCATGGACCGCCAGTTGGAGCGAATGTTTGCCGAGGGGCTGGAGACGCGGTGGGAAAGACATCGCGACTTGGCCGGGTATGTGCGCGGCTGGCTTACCTCGCGCGGTTTTGAGCTGTTTCCCGATGCGGGTTACGAGTCTCTTACCCTGACCTGTGCCCGCAATACCCGGGGTGTTGACCTTGCGGTACTCAAGAAACGGCTCGCTGAAGCCGGGTTTGCCTTTGACGACGGGTATGGCAAAATCAAGGGGCAGACGTTTCGCATCGCCCATATGGGTGATATGACCAAGAACGACCTCGATGATCTGTTCAGCGCCATCATTGCCATCATGCCTGAACTGGCGTAGCATATATATTTAAGAGTGACGTTAGCTAAAGGAGTTACATTATGAAATGCCCGAATTGCGGCGACAGGACAGCGGTGGATCTCGACATGCATTCCGGCGGTTTTTCGTCCGACCAGTCGCCGGTCAAGGAGTGCGGCGCCTGTGGGTTGGTCTGGCGGGTGAAGGTTGAAGGCGGCGAGACAAAGATAGACATCATCAAGCCGGCCGACAAGAAGAAATAGGGACAGCCCCGGCGAGGCGCAGGGGCCGTGAAGGGTCATTCCATTTCAAAGGCGTCTTTTCCGGCGCCGCACAGCGGACAGCACCAATCGTCGGGCAAAGACTCGAAGGGGGTTCCCGCGGGGATTCCACGGTCGGGGTCGCCGAGGGCGGGGTCGTAGACATACTGGCAGATGGTACAGATCCAGCGTTGCATAGAAGGTCTCCTTTGAGTTTAGGTATGCCGGGCGGCCATGACGGATAAACTGTATAACAGGCTGGATGGTCTGTCAACAGGACGTAGCCGATTGCTTTCGGGCCTGATGGCAAGGGGTGGCGGGTAATGATATTCGATGTGGTGGTGGTTGGCCCTCTGGCGGTCAACTGCTTTATCCTTGGCTGCGAAGAGAGTCGTGAAGGTGTGGTGGTGGACGCCGGAGGAGACGCCGACCGGGTCATCGCGGCGGTGGAACGGCACGGCCTGACCATTGGGCAGATCATCAACACCCATGGGCATTTTGATCATGTGGGCGCCAACCGTCTGCTGATGGAGCGTTTCGGGGCTCGCCTGCTGATCCATGCCGCCGATGCGCCCTTCCTGGAACGGGCGGCCGATGTTGCCCGCAGCTATGGCGTGCACGGAGAAAACTCACCCCGTCCCGATACATTCCTGACCGACGGCATGGAGATATCCTTCGGCAGATGCCGCATGCAGGTGCTGCATACGCCGGGGCATACACAAGGCGGATGCTGCCTCTACCTGGAGGCCGAGAAGAAGATCATTACCGGCGATACCCTCTTTGCCGACTCCATCGGCCGAACCGACCTCCCGGGCGGTTCGCACGGGCAACTGCTCCAATCGATCCGCAGCAAGCTGTTTGTCCTGCCGGACGATGTTGCCGCCTATCCGGGGCATGGCCCGGAGACAACCATCGGCCACGAAAAGCGCCACAACCCGTATTTCTGAAAGGTACTCCCGGTGCTCAAGGACAAAAAGGTCATCCTCGGCGTCAGCGGCGGCATTGCCGTGTACAAGGCGGTGGAACTGCTGCGGTTGCTCACCAAGGCCGGCGCGGTGGTCCATGTGATCATGACCCGCGCGGCCCGGGAGTTCGTCGCGCCGCTCACCTTCCAGACCCTTTCCTCGAACCCGGTGCATACGGAGTTGTTCAACCTGATCTCCGAACAGGAGATAGGCCATATCTCCCTGGCCGATCGGGCCGCCCTGTTCATCATTGCCCCGGCCACGGCCAATATCATTGGTAAGCTGGCCTGCGGCATTGCCGACGACCTGCTCACCACCACGGTCATGGCCACCAAGGCCAAGGTGTTGATTGCCCCGGCCATGAACGTCAACATGTATACCAATCCGGTCTATCGCGATAACGAGGAACGGCTGCGGCGGCTGGGGTACCTGTTCGTCCCTCCGGAAAAGGGCGAACTGGCCTGCGGGTGGGAGGGGGAAGGGAAACTGGCTGCCCCTGAGACCATCTTCGAAGCGGCAGTGGCGGAGCTCACCCCCAAGACGCTGACCGGCGAGACTGTCCTGGTGACGGCCGGGCCGACCCGCGAAGAGATCGACCCGGTGCGTTTCATCAGCAACCACTCCTCGGGAAAGATGGGCTATGCCCTGGCCAGGGAGGCCCAAAGGCGGGGCGGCCGGGTGATACTGGTGAGTGGTCCCGTAAGCCTGGCGCCACCTCCAGGGGTCGAATTGGTGACCGTCGAGAGCGCAACGGAGATGCGCGAGGCGGTCATGGCTAGGGTCGGCGGGTGCACCGTGGTCATCAAGGCGGCCGCGGTGGCCGATTATCGCCCCTTGGAGCGCGAACAAGCCAAGATCAAGAAGCAGACCGGGGAACTGACGCTGCGGCTGGTCAAAAACCCTGATATTCTGGCTGAACTGGGACGGTTGACTGAACGGCCGTTCCTGGTGGGCTTTGCCGCCGAGACCGATAACCTGGAGGCGGGTGCAGCCAAGAAGCTGGAAGAGAAAAACCTGGATATGATCGTGGCCAATGACGTCAGTCAGCCCGATGCGGGTTTCAACGTGGATACCAACGCCGCCAGGCTCCTCTTCCGCGACGGCCGCATGGTGGAATGCCCGTTGATGTCCAAGAAAGAACTGGCCGGCCTTATCCTTGATTACGTAACTGCCGAGTGTTCCTGCCGAAGACAACGCTGAAGATGCTCCGCCTCCCACTGTGCAACCTTTCCAGCAGTTCCGGTTCATGCAGCGCCAGGCGCAGCTTTTCCCGGAGCGCCTCCACCTGCTCCACCCCCTCCGCCTTGGTCAGTTGTCCGCTTTTGTAGAGCAGGCGCAGGTTTTTCCTGAACGCCTCGGCCATTGCCAGGGCTCGTTCACCGGTCGGGTCCAGCCGCAACACATCCGAATCTTCGGGATGTTGCAGGAAGTTGAACACCGCCGCCTCGGTTAGTTTGAGGTACTCGTCCCGGTCGCTGTCGGCCAGCACGTAGCGGGAATTGCTGGACAGGGTATGCATGACCCGCTGCCATCGTTCCAGGCGAGACAGGAGCATGATTGAATTGAAGATGCGCTTGTTGGTGCCGAACGAGAAGAGGGTGGCGGTCAACACACCGCGCAGCAACGTATCGTTGGCCCGCTGGTCGTTGCGGCAGACCGCCCGCGCCTCCTCCCAGACCTGCTTTTCCACGAAGGTCTCGAAGCGCATCTCCCAGTAGGTGTGCTTGAGGGCGAGCGACGAGAAGCTGTGGATCATCTTGAAGGGGACGAAGTAGTTGTGGGCGATGCAGTCGGCGGCGAGGTGGCTCAGGTAGCCGTAGGCGCAGGCCCGCTGCGGGTCGTCCTCGGCCTTCTCCAGGATCTTCAGCCCGATCCGCCAGCGGTGGCAGTGGAGCAGGTAGTGGGTGAACTTCTTCCCGAGGGTGATGTCGGCAGCGATGCAGCCGTAGAGG
>DAIERH010000160.1 GCA_027346925.1 Geobacter sp. | reverse complement strand
TGTTGCTGGGGGAGGGTGAAATCGACGAAGATCGGGCTGAGGGTTTGCAAGGTGACGATGGGATCTCCCTCGCGCAGCATCTGGCCGAGGTTTACCTGGCGAATGCCGAGCCTCCCGCCAAAGGGGGCACGGATGGTCTTCTTGCCGATGGTGGAGTGGATGTTGTTGACTGCCGCCACCGCCTGGTCGTGGGTGGCCACGGCTTTGTCGTAGTCTGCCTGGGAGATGATCTTTTCCGCTGCCATCTTGCGGGCCCGCTCCAGATCGTTGCGTGCCAGTTTCACCTCGGCCACCAGGCCGGGGAGTTGCGCCTCTTCCGAGGATGTGTCCTGGCGTACCAGCAGGTCACCCCTTTTCACGGAGGTGCCTGGCTCGAATTCTATCTTTACGACCTTGCCGACCATCTCGGCGGCCACAGTGACCCCCTGAACCGCGGTCAGCGTCCCGACCGCAGTCAGGTCGGTCGTCCAAGAATCGGCCCTGACCAAGGCCGACGTTACGGCCTCGGGCGGCGGAACGAAGTTCTTGCCCTGCTTGATCATGGCGCCAATCTGCGAGGCCTTGACGGCTGCCAGGGCCGCGATGACGATAACCAGGCCGACTATGGCCAGAATAATGCGTTTTTTCATAGCGCTACGTTCTCCATTCATAGTAACACCTGACCACCCCTAACCCCTCCTGAACCAGGAGGGGGATTTTAAAGGCTCCCCTCCTTGATAAGGAGGACCCAAAGGGCCTAAAGGGCTGGGGGTGATTGATCTTATGAATTCACTTCGCCGCCGGTGCCGCCGTGGCCCCGGCTTCCCGATTCCACCAGCCGCCACCCATGGCCTGGAAGAGGGCCGCGGTGTCGGCAAGGCGTGCCGCCTGTGCCTGCACCAGGGTGATCCGTGTCTGCTGATGCTGGCGCTGTGCGTTAAGCAGCGTCAGGTAGCTCACCGCGCCGAACCGGAACTGCTGTTGCGTCACTTCAAGGGAGTCGCGTGCGGCCTTTTCCGCATCCGCTTGCGCCGCGAGCGTGCGTGCATCCGCATCGAGCGCCTGCAGCACGTCGGCCACATTCTGAAGCGCCTGTAATACGGTCTCCCGGTACTGGGCGACGGCCTGATCGTAGGCGGCAATGGCGGCCCGGCGTTTGGCCGTCAGTTCTCCGCCGTGGAAAACCGGCTGCAAGAGACCGGCTCCCAGGCTCCAGACGGACGACCCGGGCGTGAACAGGTCCTGCAAGCGGCCCCCCTGGGACCCCAGGCTGGCGCTCAGGGTAATCTGGGGGTACAGGTTGGCCGTGGCCACGCCCACCTGGGCCCCGGCCGCATGCAGCAGTCCTTCCGAGGCAAGGATGTCCGGGCGTTGGCGTACCAGCAGTGAGGGCACGCTGAGCGGCAGTGCCTGCGGCAGGTGCAATCCTTCCAGCTCGAATTCGGGGAGGTTGGCTTCACTCGGGAGGCTGCCGCTATACACCGCCAGTTGGTTGCGTGTCTGGGCCAGCGCCTTTTCCAGCGGCGGCAGGCCGGCCCGTGTCTGGGCCACCTGGGCCCGCTGCGCCAGGACGTCGGAGCGGGACGCGCCACCCAGCTGGAATTGGCGTTCCACCAACTGCAACTGTTTCTCCTGCAGGGCGACGATTTCCCGGGTGGCCTTCAGTTGCGCCCGCAGGGACGCCTCCTGCACCGCCGTGGTGACGATGTTGGCGGTGAGGGTCAGGTAGGCGGCTTCCAATTGGTAGTGCTGGTAATCGACCTGGGATCTGAGCCCCTCCAGTTCGCGCCGGCCGCCGCCGAACAGATCAATGGTGTAGGAAACGTTCACCGTGGCGTTGTAGAGGCCGTAGAAAAAACCGCTGGCGCCCGGCTGGCCGAAGGCGGCGCCGGAAACCTTCTGACGCGTGCCCGAAAGCGAGGCATCCACGCCGGGGTAGTACTCGGTCCCGCTCCGGGCGCGCAGGTTTTCCTGCGCCTGGCGCAGGGTTGCCTGGGCCGCCGCCAGGGTCGGGCTCCCCTTCAGCGCCTGGCGGATCAATCGATCCAGCCCTGGGCTGCGGAACAGATCCCACCAGCGGGCGGGGATGTTTTCTTTTATCGCGAAGCGCTGAGCCGCGCCACCCGTGCCCGGGGCCGCGGCGGTTTCCACGGGGAGTGGCGTGGCCTTGTATGCCTTTGTGCCGGGTGCCTCGGGGCGCTGGAAATCAGGCCCCACCATGCATCCACCCGCCGTCGCGAGAACGAGCGTGGCTGCAATGGCGGCCGGCAAACGCAACGGATTAGGTTTCACTTTCTTCATTGTCGGAAGTTCCTTTGGGCATCCCGGAGACACTACAACCGGACAGCCCTTTTTCAAGTGCGGGCACGACGGTCGTTGGGGGCTATTGTCGCAGCGCCTCCCAGCACGACGCGGCGATCTTTTCGATCAGGCGATCGTCCAGCGTGACGAAACCCAGGGTGTGGTCGCGCATTATGGAGATCAATGGTCCAAAGGTCAGGGCAGCCAGTACGATCAGGGGTAAATCCTGTATGACCCGCTGGCTGACCCCCTGTTCGAACAACTCCATGTAAATATTATTATCCGATTTCCCCAGGCATTTATCCCTGCGGAACGCCGCCCCGTACGGCGAGTTGTGAAATTGCTCCATATAACGGAAATCCAGCGG
This sequence comes from Geobacter sp., assembly GCA_027346925.1. Classification (GTDB taxonomy): domain Bacteria; phylum Desulfobacterota; class Desulfuromonadia; order Geobacterales; family Pseudopelobacteraceae; genus JACPFJ01. The sequence goes on along the minus strand of DAIERH010000160.1, from coordinate 2,843 downwards.
GTGGGCGATGAAGTACCTGAGAAGTCCGGTGACAAGGTGGAGAAAGCGTTCCCTGATGGTGTTCTCCACCACATAACCGTCCTGAAGGAACGCCGTGATCCGCTCCTCGATCTCCAGATACAGCTCATTGATCAGAACGTCCCTGCTCCTGAAGTGGCAGTAGATCGTTCCGGCCGCCACCCCCGCCTTTTCGGCGATCATGGCCATGGGGGCGCCGTGGAAACCTTGTTCCGCAATAAGCTCCACTGCCGCCCGAAGGATCTCTTTTCGTTTGTCGGGTTTAGCCACGTCTTTAATGCACCCCAGTATTGAATGAATGATCATTCAATATTTATGGCACGAATGTCCGGGTGTCAAGATTATTTTTTTAAACCTGAATACGTGGCCTTACGGCTCCGGCGGAGTTCATCCGGCAGAGCCGCGGCATGTTCCGTGGGCGGCGGGCTCCGGCATTTCGCTCGCTCCGCCGCTCAGGCCACGGATTCAGGTTAAAGATTATCCGTGAATTATGCCGTCGGTTATCGCGCCCGGATTTGGACAGGGGTCACGCACCGCCCCCCAGCACCTTGTAGAGGGTGACCTGGTTGGCCAGCCGGGCAAGGCGGACCGTGATCAGGTTCTGCTGGGCACTGTACAGGGAACGCTGGGAGTCCAGCACGACCAGGTAGCTGTCCACCCCCTTGTCGTAACGTGCCTGGGAAAGGCGGTAGCTCTCGCTGGTCGCATCGGTGAGCGATTGCTGTGCAGCAACCTGGCTGTCGATGGTCCCCAGCTGGGCAAGGGCGTCGGCCACTTCGCGGAAGGCGGTCTGGATTGCCTTCTCGTACTGGGCCACCGCAATGTCGCGATCCACCTCCGCCGCCTTCAGGTTGGCCAGGTTGCTGCCGGCGTCGAAGATGGGCAGGGAGATCTGCGGCGCGAAGTTCCAGGCAAAGGCACTGCCCTTGAAAAGCCCGGACAACTCGCTGCTCCCGAATCCCACGGACGAGACCAGGGTGATGCGCGGGAAAAAGGCCGCCCGCGCCGCTCCGATATTGGCGTTGAGGGCCTTGAGCTCCCCTTCGGCCTGGAGGATGTCGGGGCGGCGGAGCAGGACGTCTGACGGCAGGCCGGGTGCCACGTCCCTGAGGGCGTTGAGCGTTTCGGAGAGTTTCCGCGGGAGAAGATCGGCCTCGACCTTCGAGCCGACCACCAGGTTCAGGGCGTTTTCGTCCTGGGCCACCAGGGTGGTGTAGCGGGCGATGTCTACCCGTGCAGTGTCCACGCTGGTCTGGGCTTGGTGGAGATCGAGGGCGGACGAGACACCCGCCTCGAAGCGGCGCCGGGTAAGCTGATAGGATGCCTCCTGGCTCGCAAGCGTGTCTTTGGAGAGTTGCAAACGCTCCCGGTCGGCTGCCAGGGTCAGGTAGCCGACGGCAACCTGGGAAACGAGGCTGATCTGCACGCTGGCCCGGGCCTGTCCGGTGGCAAGGTACTGTTCCAGGGCCTGGTCCTTGAGGCTCCTCACCCGGCCGAACAGGTCCAGTTCGTAGGAGGCGACACCGAGGCCGACGCTGTAAAAGTTGATGGTGGCGGCGGGATTCGAGCCGAATTCACCTGCCGGCATCCGCTGGAAATTGCCGGCCGCGGTGGCGTCAACCTTCGGGAAAAGATCGGAGCGCTGGATCTGGTACTGGGCGCGGAACCGCTCGACGTTCAGGGCCGCGACGCGCAGGTCGCGGTTGTTGTCCAGGGCCAGGGCGATCAGTTGCCGCAGGTGCGGATCGACGAAGAACTCCCGCCAGGGGGTGTCTGCCAGTTGTCTCTGTGTTTGCTTGGCCACTTCCCCCTTATAGGAGGGGCCGCTGGGCCAGGCAGCAGGTACCGGCGCGGCGGGACGCGTGTATTTCGGAGCCATGGTCGCGCACCCGCCCAGGCAGAGGAGCGCTCCGAGAGGGACGCAGAAGGCTGTTGTCATTCGTTTCATCTGTTTCATGTCAGTTCGCCTCCTGGGTGTTGACGGCAGCTGCTTGCTCTCCTGCCGGATGTTTTACCCGTTTCCGTGCAAACAGGCGGGAGACAAGGACAAAGAAGAACGGGATGAAGATCAGGTCGATGAAGGTTGCCGAAAGGAGCCCCCCGGTGACGGCGGTGCCGATGGCGTTCTGGGCCGCGGCGCCGGCTCCCTTGGTCAGCGCCAGCGGCAGGGTGCCGAAGAAAAAGGCGAGCGAGGTCATGATGACCGGACGGAGCCTGATCCGCACCGCCGTCAGGGTCGCCTCCAGCAGTTCATGCCCCTGGTGCATCTGTTCCTTGATGAACTGGATGATCAGGATGGCGTTCTTGGTGGAAAGCCCCACGGTGGTGAGGAGACCGATCTGCAGGTAGATGTCGTTGGGGAACATCCGCAGCTTCACCGCCGTCACCGCTCCCACCAGCCCTAGCGGCAGCATGAGGAGGTTGACAAAGGGGATGGTCCAGCTCTCGTACAGGGCCGCGACCGCCAGGAACACCACCAGGAGCGAGATGGCGTAGAGGGCCGGTGCCTGGGCTCCGGCATTTTTCTCCTCGTAGGAAAGACCGGTCCATTCGTAGCCGATTCCCGGCGGGAGCTGGGCCGCCATCTTTTCCAACTCGGCCATGGCCTCGCCGGTGCTTATCCCCGGCGCCGCCTGACCCAGGATCTCGACCGACGGAAGGCCGTTGTAGCGCTCCAGGCGGGGGGAGCCGTACTCCCAGTGGGCCGTGGCAAAGGCGGAGAACGGGACCATCTGGCCGTCCCTGTTGGTGACGTACCAGCTGTTGATGTCCTCGGGAAGCATCCGGTAGCGGGGGTCGGACTGGAGATAGACTTTCTTCACCCG
>DAIERH010000015.1 GCA_027346925.1 Geobacter sp. | reverse complement strand
CTGATTTTGTTTTTGACGTTCTCTGAGTCTCTGTGTCTCTGTGGCAAAATTATATGTGCTGTTGAGGGGATTTGCCTATTTCACGTACACCCTCGGCACCCGCTTGCTGATGCCGCAGAATATCTCGTAGGGGATGGTGCCGGCCCAGGTGGCCAGTTCCTCGGCCTGGATGCGGTGGCCGGCGTTGTCCGGCCCCATCAGCACCACCTCGTCCCCAACGCTGACGTCGGGGATATGGGTCACGTCCAGCATGATCCAGTCCATGCAGACCGTGCCCGCCACCCTGGCCCGTTGGCCCCGGACCAGCGCCTCGCCCCTGTTGGTGAGTGCGCGGGGGTAGCCGTCTGCATAGCCCACCGGCACGCTGGCGATCAGAGCCCTCTCGTTGGCGCTGAACCGGCGGGCATAGCTGATGGTGGTGCCAGGTTCCACCCATTTCACCATGGCGATGCGGCTCTTGAGGCGCATGACCGGCTTCAGGTCGAGCTTGCCCTGGAAGTCCGGGGAGGGGAGGGCGCCGTAGAGGGCGATACCCGGCCTGACCAGGTTGCAGCCGGGGACATCCCTGAGCAGGGCAGCGGCGCTGTTGGCGATATGCACATACCGGGGGCTGAATCCGCTCTTTTTGGCCTCGGCCAGGACCCAGGTGAAACGCTCGGCCTGTATCCGGGTGAAGTGCTGGCCCGATTCGTCCAGTTCATCGGCGCTGGCAAAGTGCGAGACGATCCCTTCCAGGAGGATGTTGGGCAGCTTTTTCAACTCCTGCAGAAAGTCGGGCGCGTCGGTGTAGTGGATCCCCAGGCGTCCCATGCCGGTATCGATCTTGAGATGCACCTGGGCCTTGCGGAAGAGTTTGTTGGCGGCGTGGTCGAGGGCCTGGGCCTGTTCCAGGCTGAATACGATGGTGGAGATGTTGAAGCCGATGCACTTGCGCTCCTGGCCGGGATAGACCCCACCCAGGAGCAGGATCGGCTTGTCCACGCCCGCCTTGCGCAGCTGGATCCCCTCCGCCAGAAAGGCGACGCCAAAGGCGGACACTCCCAGCCGCTCCAGCTCCAGGGCCACGTCCATGAAGCCGTGGCCGTAGGCGTCGGCCTTGACCACCGCCAGGATCTCGGTCCGGCGGGGGATGGAAGTCCGGACGACCTGAAAGTTGTGCCGGAGTGCGGCCAGGTCGATCTCGGCGAATGTGGGACGGCTGTCGTACAACCTCGTTTTCTCCTCAAATGGCGTGGCGGAGTTTTCCAGACCACGCTTTTTAGCACGTCCGCCGGTGGCTGTAAAGCGAAACGGCAGCCGTGAAAGGTGCGCCGAATCTCACCGTTGCCATGCTTTTTCTTGACCTTATCCCCGTAATTGTCAAGAATGCGCCATACCATTCGTATGCTCCGGAGAGGCGCCATACAGCCATGCCGTTTTACTACACCCCGTACATCATCCTGCCGCTCCTCTCGGCCTGCGTCAATGCCGGCCTGGCGCTCTTCTCCCTGCGGCGCCGGCATGTGCCGGCCGCCCGGCCCCTCTTCTGGCTCATGCTCGGCATGGGGGGGTGGTCCCTGGCCTATGCCCTCAACACGTCCGCGACGCTGCTTCCACTCAAGATATTCTTTGTCAAGGCCGGTATAACCTTTGTCTGTATCGTCGTTCCCGCCATGCTGGCCTTGTCGCTGGAAACAGTCGGGCTCGGCGCCTGGCTGACCAGGTACAGGCTGCTCCTGGTCAGCGCCATACCCATCGCCTCGACGCTGGTGGTCTGGACGGGCGGGATGCACCGGCTTCACGTCTATGGTTTTTTCCTTCATGCCGACGGTCCGCTCCTGCTTTTGGGTTACCGCGAGGGGCCGTTCTTTCTCCTGCATTCCGCGTACGCCAACATCATGGGGCTGGTGGCCATGGCGTTGTTTGCCTCGGGGTTCTGGAGGATGCCCCGCAGCGAGTGGTTCCGGTTCGCCCTGTTGATCCTGGCGACCGTGATTCCCATAGCGACCTTCCTAGTCTCGAAAGCGCCGGGCAACGGCTTCAACTTCACCACCTCGACCCTGTTCTTTTCCGGAATTTTCTATACCCTGGCCGTTTTCAGGTACCGCCTGCTCAACCTGATGCCGCTGGCCCGCACCGTGTTGTTCGATCAGATCGGCGAACCGGTCCTGGTGTTCGACGACAGGGGGGAACTGGTGGACTGCAACCACGCCGCGCGCGGACTGTCGGCCGGGGGGGCAGATGGGGACATACCTGCTGTTCTGCATGCCGTGAGATCCCGGTTTCCCTCGTTGCGTGCACGGGCGGACCAGGGTTTGGACCTCGGTTCCGAGGATTGCATTTCCGACGCGGTCGAGCCCGGACGCTCCTGGCGCGTCGCCTCATCAGAACTGAATGCCGGTACCATTCGCGGCACCCTGGTCCTTCTGCACGATGTCAGCGACCTGAAACGGACCGAACGCAGATTGACCGAATCGGAACAGCACCTGCGTGAACTGAACTGCACCCTCCGGGACCGGGTCGAGGAGGAGACCGGCCGCCGGATGGCCCAGGAGCGGCTCCTGGCCAACCAGGCCCGCCTGGCGGCCATGGGGGAGATGATCGGCGCCATTGCCCACCAGTGGCGCCAGCCGTTGGCCACCCTGGGGATGATCGTCCAGCGGGCTCACGCCGTGGGGACCATGCAGGGGCTCACGGGGGAACAGCTGGACGAGTTCAGGGCCAATGCCATGCGGCAGATCAGGTACATGTCCGACACCATCGAGGAGTTTCGCGGATTCTACCGGCCGGAAAAACAGAAAGTGAAGTTTTGCCCCTTCGACTGCATTTCAGACTGCATGCGGCTCTTTGATCCCCAATTCACCAACAGCGGCATCGTGGTCGAGGTCCGCTGCCCCCATCGCGCCGTCGTGTCCCGTGATCTGGCTGCCGCAATACAGCGCGGCACCCAGTTGGACGCGCCCCGGCACGATTGCGCCGGGGGGTATGTTTACGGCCTGCCCAACGAGTTCAAACAGGTCGTCCTCAACCTGCTGGGCAATGCCCGCGACGCCATCCTGGCAAGCCGGAGTGCCGGCGGCGGGCCGGAAGAGGGGCATATCGGCGTGGATATCTCCGTTGGTGGAAACGGCGGCATGGTCATCGACATCAGCGACAACGGCTGCGGCATTCGGGCAGATATCGCCCACCGGATATTCGACCCCTATTTCACCACCAAAGAGGAGAGCGGCGGTACCGGCATCGGCCTGTACATGTCGCGCATGATCGTGGAGGACAGCCTGGGAGGTCGCCTCGGCCTGGCGCAGGGCCTGGGCGGCACCATTTTCAGGATTGAACTGCTTCCGGAGGCGCCGTTATGACCGACCTGAAAAACCTGACCATTCTCCTGGCCGAGGACGAGGCGGAGTTGCGGCGCGAGACCGCCGCCTTCCTGGAACTGTACTGCGGCCGCATCGTGCAGGCCGCCAACGGGCGCGAGGCCCTGGCGCTGTTCGACGAGCAGCGCCCCGACCTGATCATCAGCGATATCCGCATGCCGGTCATGGATGGCCTGGAACTGGCCGTCCGGCTGAAGGAACGCGGCCCGGACGCGCCGGTGATCTTTTGCACCGCCTTTACCGAGACCGCCTACCTGCTCAAGGCAATAGAAGTTGGGGCGGCCGCCTTCGTGCGCAAGCCGGTTGATTCGGAGGAGCTTCTGGCCGCCATCGCCAAGGCCGCCCTCCCGGTTATCCAGCGCCGCGAGATCAACGGTCTATCGGCCGAACTGACCGCCTCGGTGGAGGCGCAAATGGGCGCCGGCGCGGCCATGCGGACCATAGCCGAATTGGCCGCTCACGTGGCCCGCACCTCGTACAGCATACTGCTCCAGGGCGAAACCGGCAGCGGCAAGTCGCGCCTGGCGGGTATCGTCCACGGCCTCAGCCCCCGTCGCGAAGGACCGTTCGTCCCGGTCAACCTGGGGGCCATACCCGAGCATCTGGCGGAAAGCGAGCTGTTCGGCCATCTGAGAGGTGCCTTTACCGGAGCCGAGCGCACCAGGGCAGGATTTGTGGAGTCGGCCCAGGGGGGCACGCTCTTCCTGGACGATATCGAATCCTGTCCTTCGGCGGTACAGGCCAAACTGCTGCGCCTGGTGGAAGAGAAGCGTTTCACGCCGGTGGGCAGTGCAGCGGAAAAGAGGGTGGATGTGCGCGTCATCGCGGCCAGCAACCGGAATCTGAAGGAGGAGGCCCGGGCCGGACGCTTCCGGGAGGACCTCTACTACCGGTTGGCCGATGTGGTCATCCCGCTGCCGCCGCTCAGGGAGATGCCGGACGCCGTCGTCCCCCTGGCGCTCGGGTTCCTGCGTGAAACCAGCGACGAACTGGGGCGCGATGCCCCTCTTCTGGACCCGGAGGCCAGGCGGAAGCTGATCGCCATGCCTTGGCCGGGAAACGTCCGCCAGTTGAAAAGCGCCATCCGCCGCGTCATGCTCACCGCCGGGACCGCCATCACGTCCGCCGATATCACGGCCGCAACCTCCGACCAAATCTGCCCCGTGGCCGGCCCCCCGGTTCCGGACATCGCGTCCCATCCTTCTCCACCGCCATTTCCATGCAGTATGGACGCTCTGGAAAAATGGTCGCTGGAACAGGCCCTCCGCTTCTGCGGCGGGAAACGGATGAAGGCCGCCCTGATGCTGGGGATGAACTACTACACCTTTCGCCGCCGACTGGAAAGGCACGGCATAAGCCCAGGCGAGGAATAGCCCAAGACCTCCGGGGCTTCATACGTCCCGGAGGTCTCCATTCCCTTTCATACATCCTCTATTTATTTTTGCTACCTGAGTTTATCACTGCTATCACTATTGGATACACGGGTCCCACCGCCCGATCATTCACAACTTGCCGAAGTTACGATGAAACATCCATTGGCATGTCCTGTGCTGTTGCCGTCTGCATGAACAGCACACACGTCGCGGCAAAGTCTGGCTCAACAACATACCTTTGCGAGTATGCACATGACCCGTTCGACGACTGCTACTGCCGTCACATCACCGGAAAGTCCGTGCCGAACATCGCCCTGTACTGCATGGAGCATTTTCGGGAATGCCCGGTGTACCGTAACAGAAGGCCCGAGTCTTGCGAGCGGCCCGGGACACTGCAATCACCAAAGGAACAGGCCCAGCCATGGAAGAAGAAAAGTGTTTGATCGGCAGGCAGCCGATTCTGGACCGCAATGAGGGATTGGTCGCGTACGAACTCCTTTTCCGTTCCGCCGGTGCGGAGAGCGCCGCTGTCGAGGACGCCTCATACGCCACCGCCAGTGTGATCGTCAACGCGCTGACCGGATTCGGCATCGAGGATATCCTGGGAAAACACAAGGGGTTCATCAACATGGAACTGGAGCTGTTGATGGACGACTCGCTGAACATCCTGCCCAGGGAACAGGTGGTCATCGAGCTTCTCGAAACCCTCCGGGTGACGCCGGAACTGGTCGGGCGCTGCCGATTCCTCAAGGAGAACGGATTTACCCTTGCCCTCGACGACCACGAGTACAACCCGGCATACCACGAATTGTACGGGATCGTGGACATCGTCAAGGTGGACCTGATGCAGACCCCTCTCCATAAGCTGGAGGAGATGGTCAAGCCCTTTTCCCGTTACCCTCTGCAACTGCTGGCCGAGAAGGTGGAGACCCAGGAGGAGTTCAGGCGCTGCCTGGAACTCGGTTTCGACCTGTTCCAGGGTTACTACTTCGCCAAACCGGCGGTCATGGAAAAGAAGCGCCTGGACGATTCCGGCTCCACGCTGCTGAAACTGATGCGTCTGCTCAGCGAGGATGCCGAACTGGCGGAGATCGAGAAGACCTTCCGCGGGAATGCCGGGCTCACCTACAAGCTGCTCCTTTTGGTCAACTCGGTCGGTATCGGCACACGCAGCAAGATCGAGACGGTCCGCCACGCCATTGCGATCCTGGGGCGCCAACAGATCAAGCGCTGGGTTCAGTTGGCCCTGTTCGCCACCGACGACCATCGCGGCATGGAGAATCCGCTGGTGGACATGGCCGCCGTTCGGGCCAGCCTCATGGAAAGCCTGGCCGGTTGCCATCGGGTCTTGAAAGGCCGCCATGATTCCGCCGAGAAGGCGTTCATGACGGGAATCCTGTCGATCCTGGAGAAGGTCTATGACATCCCGATGGACGAGGTGGTGCGGAACCTGAACCTTTCCGAGGATGTCAGGGGGGCGCTGACCTCGCGGCAAGGCGGCCTGGGGAGGTTGCTCCATGTGGCCGAGTTGCTCGAACAATTGGAGTTCCGCCATCTCGGGTCGCACCTGGAGGAGATGGGGGTCTCCCTGGAGGACGTTCTCGAATCCCAGAAAAGGGCTTTCACCTGGCGCAAGGGGATGGCCTGATATCCGTTCGATTAAACCAGTACCAGCTTTGCAGCGGGGGATGCGGGCAGGCGGGCGCCGGCACGGGCAGCCCGCCTGTTTGCCGTCATAGAGATTGACAGGGGAGGCGAATTCCAGTACCGTAGACACGATGTAAGGCCCTGGGGGAGTTCTGGCGAACTGAGATGATTCCACGGAATCAGACCCTTTGAACCTGATCCGGTTGATACCGGCGTAGGAAAGCGGCTTGTATGTTATTAACCCCTTTCAGCCGCCTGATATGTGTCTCCATCAGCGCGGCTGTTTATTTTTTAGCACGTAAGTAAATTGTTTTCAGCGGTTTATTTGCAGAAAACGATTTCGTTGGCGCGCTATCTCCGTAAGGAATATTTTGGTAATGAGCGACTGCAAAAGGCCATTCCGTCTCGTCGTCAATAGAGCGGCACAACCGCCCGCCGTTGCCGGGGTCTATCTGATCACCGATCAGGCCGACAACCTGGTGAGGCGGGTACGGGCAGCCCTGACCGGGGGGGTGGCGGTGGTGCAGTACCGTGCCAAGGACAAGGAGCGGACGGTCTGCCTGGCCGAGGGGGGAGAGCTGAGGCAGTTATGCCGGGGTTTCGGTGTCACCTTCATCGTCAACGACGATGTGCGGCTTGCGCGGGAACTGGATGCGGACGGCGTTCACCTGGGACAGGACGACGGGGGTGTGACAGCGGCGCGTGAACAGCTGGGGCCGGGCAGGATTGTCGGCAAATCGACCCACAACCTGGACGAGGCCCTGCGGGCCGAAGAGGAAGGGGCCGATTACATCGGCTTCGGCGCCATGTACCCGACCGACAGCAAGGTGATCACCCATATCCCGGGGACATCGGGCCTGGCGGCCATCCGCGACCGGATACGCATACCCGTGGTCGCCATCGGCGGGATCACCACCGGCAATGCCTGCCGGGTGATCGACGCCGGTGCCGACGCCCTGGCGGTCATCTCCTCGGTCCTCTCCAGTCCGCACCCCGCCCTGGCGGCGCTGGAGCTGAAGCTGCTCTTCAACCGCACGAACCCCTATCCGCGCGGCTCGGTACTGACGGTGGCCGGCAGCGATTCCGGAGGCGGGGCCGGGATCCAGGCCGACATCAAAACCATCACGCTCCTGGGGAGCTACGCCGCCAGCGTGCTGACCGCCCTGACGGCGCAGAATACCCGGGGGGTCTCCTCCATCCACGGCCTGCCGCCGACGTTCGTGATCGACCAGTTGGACACCGTGCTTTCCGACATCCCGGTGGACGTGATCAAGACCGGCATGCTGCATACCCCGGCCATTATCTCGGCCCTGTCGGAAAGGCTGGGTGAACGCCAGACCGTCATCCCACTGGTGATCGACCCGGTCATGGTCGCAAAGGGGGGGGCCACGCTGATGGACCGCGACTCGATCACCGTCTTCCGCGATCAACTCCTGCCCCAGGCGTATCTACTGACCCCCAACATTCCCGAGGCTGAACGGCTTTTGGGAAGGGAGCTCCGCTCCGAGCAGGAGATGGAACAGGCCGCCCGCGACCTGCACGCCCTGGGGGCGGCCAATGTGCTGCTCAAGGGGGGGCACCTCAGCGGCCGGCTCTCAAGCGACGTCCTCTTCGACGGGAGCGAATGCCACATCTTCAGCGCCGAACGGGTCTTCACCAGCAACACCCACGGCACCGGCTGCAGTTACGCCTCGGCCATCGCCACGTTCCTGGCCCAGGGAGAGCCGCTCAGGTGCGCCGTTGAAAAGGCTAAGGAGTTCATCACCACGGCCATCCGTCTTGCCCGGCCGTTGGGAAAGGGCCACAGCCCGGTCAACCACTTCATGGCGGCGGAAGAAATCAAGCAACGATAAAGGAACAGAACCCATGACTCAACTGGAATACGCCCGCAGGGGCGTCATAACCGAACAGATGCAGGCGGCAGCGCTAGCCGAGGGGGTAACGCCCGAATTCATCCGCGACGGACTGGCCGCCGGCACCATCGTCATCTGCCATAACGTCAGGCACACGGGCGGAACACCCCTGCCCGTGGGCGCCGGTCTGCGCACCAAGGTCAACGCCAACATCGGCTCGTCCTCCGACGACACGGACATGCAGAAGGAGCTGGAAAAGGCCCGCATTGCCGTGAAATACGGCGCCGACGCCATCATGGACCTCTCAACCGGCGGCCCGGTGGATGAGATCCGCCGGGCCGTGGTGGCCGAGACCAGCGCCTGCATAGGCTCGGTGCCGCTGTACCAGGCAGCCCTGGATGCCGTGCGGGTCAAGAAAAAGGCCATCGTGGACATGACCGTGGACGACATGTTCGCCGGCATCGTCAAGCATGCCGAGGACGGGGTTGACTTCATCACCGTGCATTGCGGGGTGACCCGTTCCACGGTGGAGCGGATGAAGAACGAGGGGCGGCTGATGGACGTGGTCTCCCGCGGCGGGGCCTTCACCATCGAGTGGATGTCCTACAACAACAAGGAAAACCCGCTCTTCGAGCATTTCGACAAGCTGCTGGAGATCACCAAACAGTACGACATGACCTTGTCCCTGGGGGACGGCTTTCGTCCCGGCTGCCTGGCCGACGCCACCGACCGTGCCCAGATCCATGAATTGATCATCCTGGGCGAACTGACCCAACGCGCCCAGGAGGCCGGGGTACAGGTGATGATCGAGGGGCCGGGACATGTGCCGCTGCACCAGATCCAGGCCAACATCCTGTTGCAGAAGCGGCTTTGCCATGGTGCGCCTTTCTATGTGCTGGGGCCGCTGGTGACCGACATCGCGCCGGGGTACGACCACATTACCTGCGCCATCGGCGGTGCCATCGCCGCCGCGGCCGGGGCTGATTTCCTCTGCTACGTAACCCCCAGCGAGCACCTGCGCCTCCCGGATGTGCAGGACGTGCGCGACGGCGTGATCGCCTCGCGGATCGCGGCCCATGCCGCCGACATTGCCAAGGGGGTCAAGGGGGCCATGGCGCAGGACATCCAGATGGCCAAGTGCCGCAAGAAACTGGACTGGGAAGGTCAGTTCGGCCTGGCGCTGGATCCGGACAAGGCCCGCGAGTTCCGGGCCAACTCACCGGTCGCGGAGCACGGCGCCTGCACCATGTGCGGGGAGTTCTGCGCGTATAAGGTGATGGACGAGGCGATGAAACGGTAGAAGGGTGATAGGGGAAGCCGCGGGAGGGGAAAGAGGTGAGTCGTCTACTGATCGCCCCTTTAGTGCTTCTTGCTGAAATCCTTGTATGAACCCGTCTGGGTCGGGCGTTTCGCCGGCGTGGTCATGTCCCAGATCATCTTGGAGAGACCGCGTTCGATGGGGGACAGAAACAGGGCCAACAGAAACATCAGCAGGAATATCAGGAAAAACGATCCAATCATCGCCGCAACAACAACTATGAGTTCTATGATTGGGGGCATGGCCGATTCCCCTTCCTTGTTTTTTCCTGCCTGCTGGTATGATTATACCCAATCGGCATAATTTAACAATATCTAAAACCCCGCCATCCCCGTGTGACCGGTCACTTCCCCCGCTCGAACCCTTCCCGCGCCGCCAGCATGTCCAGATGGATCGTGAGCAGGTCCTCCACCTCCAGCGGCACATCGGCATTTCCCTTGCGTGAATCCCGCGTCTTGATGTAACGGCTGCACCCTGTGCAGGTATCGATCCGGATCGGTCCGTCGTCGGCCGTGAAATAGGCCAGCTTTTCCGCCTCTTCGTTTCCGCAGTAGGGGCATTTCAGGCGCTTGAACGGCCAGCGGAAATTGCAGGCTGAGCAGGAGAGCAGGCGCCGTCCCTCATCGCCGGTCAGTTCGGCCATGCCGGCCCGCGAGCCGCATACCGGGCAGAAGCCTTCCTCCCAGGCGGGAAAGCCGTCGGAGGAATACCCCTCGGCAAAGCGCTCCAGTGCTATTTTCAGGGGGATTTCCACGATGTATTCCAAAAGCGGTGCCGCCACGCCGGCAATGGCCGCCGCCTCCTCCATGGGCCCCCGTCTGCGTTCCAGGATGGCGCTGAAGAGCGGCGCCGGATCGATGCTCCCACTGGCGAGGGCCGTGGCGATCCGCTCCAGGCCGTCCTGCCCCTCGCGGCCCGCCTCCTTGAGGAGGGCGATGACGGCGTTGAGAAACGCTGCGGTCCGCTCCGCTTCGACCCGCAACTCCCGGGGCGACAGCAGGGGAAAGCCCGTGGCGGTCCGTTCACCGGTCCCGGAGTTGCTCACTTCTATCCCGATGCCGGTTTCTTGCCCTTGCCCTGCAATATACTCGTACAGGCGGATGAAGAGCGGCACGATCTCCGCGTACTCCGGGGATTTTCCAGTCGCGGCCCGCAGCGCCTCGATCTTGCGTTCAATGGTGGTCATGATTCTCGTTCCTCCCATGATGTCGGCGTATGATAAAGGCGGCCCGCAGCCGCCCTTATCATACACCATTTTGGCAGGCACTACCTCCCCATTTTCAGGGGTTCTCTCCGCTGGCCTCTTTATACCACTTGGGGTGATGCCGCTTCGCCCACATGCTGCGCACATCACCGTACAGCATGGCCTCGATGGTGCCCGGATTGCCGATGGTGGCCAGGTAGACGTGCACCACCACGAACATTACCGTGCCGACGAACATCAGCCCGTGGATCATGAGGGAGAGTTGCACGATCCAGCGGGGAAAGAGTGTGGGCGCCCAGATGAAAAGGCCGGTCACGCCCAGGATCAGGGTAGCCGCGGCGATGAAGATGGCGAACAGCTTCTGCCCCGGGTTGTACTTGCCGATGTTGAAGTGGGCCTCTTCCCGGGAGAGGTAGCCGCCGCGCTGCTCGATCCAGCGCCGGTCGTCCTCGTCAAAGGTGGATACGTCTCGCCGGTGCTTGAGGAACATGTACAGGGAGCTGAAGAAAAATACGATTCCCGCGATCTTGTGGACCATGATGGCGTTTCCGCCGCCGCCGAACAGGGTGAAATAGCCGTTGAACAGGCGCGAGAACAGTCCGAGCCCGGAGAGGAGCAGGGTAAAAAAGCTGGCGGTGACGATCCAGTGCAACACCCGTTCGCCGGCAGTGAAGCGTTCTATGTAGTTACTCATGGCGTTCCTCCTTTTCAGGGGCTTCATCGATCTTTTTGGGACCGATGGTCACGTAGTGCAGCAGCATGGCACCGATACTGCCCCAGAAACCGAGGATGCCCAGCGGCTTGATCACGTCCTTCCAGAGGAAGATCGACAGCGGAATGTGGGGCGTAGCCGGCAGGCCGTACCGTTCCGGCGGTCCCTCCAGGGCATACACCACCCCCAGGCCGCCCAGGTCGTTAACCCCGTAGAGTTGCTTCCCTGTTGCCTGGGCATCGGCGATCAGGTCGCTCCGTTTGCCGAACTTCAGGGTCCCGGTGGGGCAGGCCTTGGCACAGGCCGGGGGCATGCCGCCGCTTAGCCGGTCCAGGCAGAGGTGGCACTTTGAGACCTTGTCGTCGCTGTCGTAGCGCGGCACGTTGAAGGGGCAGGCCGAGACGCAGTACTTGCAGGAGATGCACTTCTCCTTGTTGTAGGCCACGACGCCTTCCTTGGTGCGGTAGAGGGCCCCCGGAGAAGGGCAAACCTTCATGCAGCCCGCCTCGCCGCAGTGCATGCAGCGCTCATTGAGGAACAGCCAATTCACCCCGCCCGGTTCCTCCCCCACTTCCAGGAAGCGGATGCGGTTGTACAGGGCAGGGGTCAGGTCCCGCGGGTTCTCGTAGCTCCCCTGCTCCACGGTCTTGTCGGCAGCCATCTTGTTCCACTGCTTGCAGGCCACCTGGCACGAGCGGCACCCGATGCAGCGCGAGGTGTCCACCAGGAAGCCCTTTCTGTTTTCCGCCTTTATCGCGTCGGCCATGGCGCTCACCCCTTTCTCTGGATAGCGGCCATGAAGGCCTTGGTCTCGGGAATCATCGTGTTGGCGTCACCCGCGGTCGGGGTCAGCAGGTTGGCGGCGTCCCCAACGCCCGGCGTGGACCAGCCGAAGCAGTAGGGAAGGCCGATCTGGTGCACGACCTTGTCCCCGATCTTGAACGGCTGCATGCGGCGGGTGACCATGGCCACGGCATCCACCTTGCCACGGGCCGAGGACACCTCGACCATGTCGCCGTTCTTGATGGACTTTTCCTTGGCCAATTCCGGGCTCAACTCCACGAACAGGCGCGGTTGGAGTTCCAGCAGCCAAGGGGTGTTGCGGGTCATGACCCCGGTCTGCCAGTGTTCGGTCACCCGGTAGGTGGTTGCCACCAGCGGGAATTTGCCGTCATTGGCGGCAAAGGCGTCCTCCTTGATGCCGGTGCCGCTAAAGTTTTTGGCCGCCGGGTTTGACATCTGGCCTGACATGGGGTTTTTGGCCAGCGGCGATTCCATTGGTTCGTAGTGTTCGGGGAAGGGGCCGTCCTTCATCCCCGCCCCGAAGATGGCGGCCAAACCGTCGGCCCGCATGATGAATGGTTTTTTGCCTTCTTTCTCGTTTGCCATGGGGGGCCACGGTCCATCGGGCACGTCCCCCACCCAGGCCCCCAGCTTGCCGTCCGGCAGCACGGCGTTGGGGTTCCAGTAGACCACCGCTTTTTTCATATTGTACGGTTTGCCGTTCGGGTCGCAGGAGGCGCGGTTGTAGATGATGCGGCGGTTGACCGGCCAGGCCCAGGACCATTCCGGGAACAGCCCCAGGCCGGTGGGATCCTTCTTCACCCGGCGGGCCATCATGTTCCCCTTCTCGTTGTAGCTCTGGCAGTATATCCAGTTGCCGCACGAGGTGGTGCCGTCGGCCTGCAACTGGGCAAAGCCCGCCGCCAGTTCCCCCTTCTTGCCGAGGAGCTTCCTGGGCGCCCAGGGGGGCGGTGTCGGAGGCGGTTTTTCACCCGGCTTGAGCTTGGGCTTGTCCTCCACGTCCTCCAGGAACGAGCCGTTGATCTCCTTGGCCACCAGATGGGTGTCGATGGCGCGGATGGTGCCGTCGGCCCGTTTGAAGCCATAGTTCCAGGTCAGGTTGGTGAGCTGCTCGGGCAGCGCGCCCCCTTCCTTGACGTACAGCGCCTTCAGCTTCTGGTACAGCTCGTGGATGATCTCGGCGTCCGCCTTGCTCTGGCCGAGCGGTTTGACCGCGGCCGTGCGCCACTGTGCCCAGCGGCCCGAGTTGGAGATGCTCCCCTCCTTCTCGAAGGAGGCCGCCGCCGGCAGCAGGAACACCTCGGTCTTGACCTGTGCCGGCTCCATGCCCGGTCCCTTCCAGAACGAGGCGGTCTCGTTGTCGAACAGGTTGACCGTCACCATCCAGTCCAGCTTGGCCAGGGCGTTGCGCACCTTGGTGGAATTGGTGCCGGAGCAGGCCGGGTTCTGTCCCCAGGCAAAGAAGCCGTTGAACTTGCCCTTGATCATGTTGTCGAAGATCATCAGCCAGGAGCCGTTCATGCCCGGGTCCAGCTTGGGGAGCCAGGCATAGCCGAAATCGTTTTCCTTGGTCGCCTTGGCCCCATAGATGGCCTTCAGGTAGCTGGTGATGTACTTGGGTCGGTTCTGCCACCAGTTCGCGCTCTGGGGGTCCTTGCTCTTGGGGGTGTATTTTTCGTTATAGGCGGCCAGGTCCTTCAAGTCCGCCGACGGCACCGGCAGATAACCGGGCAGGATGTGGAACAGCAGGCCGTGGTCGGTGGAACCCTGAACGTTGGACTCGCCCCGCAGGGCGTTTACGCCGCCGCCGGCGATGCCGATGTTGCCCAAAAGGAGCTGAATGATGGTCATGGTGCGGATGTTCTGGGTGCCCACGGTGTGCTGGGTCCATCCCATGGCGTACATGGAGGTGCCGGCCTTGTCCGGCTTGCCGGTGGAGGCGTACAGCTTGTAAACCTCCAGCAGCTTCTCCTTGGGGGTGCCGGTGATCCTGGAGACCATGTCCGGGGTGTAGCGGGAGTAGTGCCGCTTCAGGAGCTGGAAGACGCAGTTGGGGTCCTGCAGGGTCGGGTCCTTCTTGACGCTCTCGTCGGCGTTTTTTTGGAAGGACCATGCCTTGGGGTCATAGCTGCGCTTCTTGGGGTCGTAGCCGGAGAACAGGCCGTTCAGGTCGCCCGGCATCTTGAAGCCGGGATTCACCAGGTAGGAGGCGTTGGTGTAGTTCCTGACGTATTCCTCGAAATAGAGATTGTTCTGGAGGATGTAGCTGATCATCCCCCCCAGGAAGGCAATGTCGGTTCCCGAGCGCAGGGGCGCGTACACATCGGCCTTCGAGGCGCTGCGGGTAAAGCGGGGATCGACGCAGATCAGCTTGGCGCCGGCATCCTTGGCCTTCATTATCCAGCGGAAGGATACCGGGTGGTTTTCCGCCGGGTTGGCCCCCATGATCAGGATCACATCGGAATTCTTCAGGTCAATCCAGTGGTTCGTCATTGCACCGCGTCCGAACGACTCTGCCAGAGCCGCTACCGTTGCGCTGTGTCAGATGCGGGCCTGGTGTTCGATATACACCAGGCCTAACCCCCTGAGGAATTTTTGGTACAGGTAGCACTCCTCGTTGTCCAAGGCGGCGCTGCCCACCGAGGCCATCCCCATGGTGCGGTTGACCACGGCATCGATCTCCTTTTCCACCTCGGTCGTGCCCACCCTTTCCTTGACCTTGATCTTTGAGGTGGCAACGAAGGAGGCGTCACGGGTCTTCTTGACCTTTTTGGCGATTTCGTCCAGGGCCCAGTCCCAGGAGACTTCCCGCCACTCGCTGGCGCCCGGCGCACGATAGAGCGGCCTGGTCACGCGGGCCTTGTTGTCCCGCAACTGGTAGATGGATGAGCCCTTGGGACAGAGGGAACCCTCGTTGATGGGGTGGTCCGGGTCCCCCTCGATGTTGATGATGTTGTCCCCCAGGGTATGCACGATCATGCCGCATCCCACGGCGCAGTAGGGACAGATGGTGGTGGTTTCCCTGGCGTAGCGGATGGCGAGTTCTTCGGCCTTTGCCTCCATCGGGGCAAGGCTGAACCCGAGACTGGCGGCAAGACCGCCGCCGGAAAGTTTGAAGAAATCACGTCGTGAAACAGCCATACGCACTCCTCCCTTCCATATGAAATGGTTGCTATCGTTGCCGATGCCAACCATCCCCTTTTCTGGTCCTGGTAAGCAGGATAGTTCGTTCACGAATTTATTTTCTGTCAGAATACCGCAGAAAATAAATTCTAACTCACTAAAGGAGGGCAGCGCCGTTTCCAGCGGTACCCGCAGGCCGCATGCCATGGAAATCGTTTCTTTAGGCTGTGCGGCTCGGAGATGGAAATGTCTACGATTATATACATTGTTTGATCAAGTTCAATATAAAAATAGGCTGACTCGGGGGCATTACGGTGAGTAGTGTCTTAACAACGCCACAAAATGACAGTTTTTGTTATGGACTAATTTAAAACACGGTTAAATTATTGACGGGATTTCAACGGCTGTATCTGCTTGTCATCATTGCCCTTCGCTGCGATAAGGCCATCGGCGGGTTGTTGATAAGTTCTCATTGGATTGGCGTTAGGCTGATGCGGCATTTCTGCCGCGATCATCCGCTACGCATGAAAAGAGGTTTCTTGTCCGATGATTGGATGGTATAAAGCAAAAAGATTTTGCATTAAACGGGCGTCCGCCTGACGCGGCATGTGCATCCGGCAGGACAGATACCCGGTCAGGAGGAACAAGTATGACACGTTACGGATTTATCGGTCTCGGTATCATGGGAAGCGCCATGGCAGCAAACCTGGCACGGGCAGGCTTCGACCTTACGGTCTGGAACCGCACTCCCGGCCGCGGCGCAGAGCTGGAGGGGCTGGGCGCCACGGTGGCCGCCTCGGCGCGCCAGGTGGTGGCGGACTCGGACATCACCTTTGCCATGCTGGCCGACCCCGCAGCGGCCCGTGCGGTCTGCGATGGCGACGCCGGCGTGCTGGCCGCCATGGCGCCGGGCAAGGGATATGTGGACATGTCCACCGTTGATCCCGCCACGGCTCTCGCCATCGAGGAGCAGGTGACCCGGCGCGGCGGCGCCTTCCTGGAGGCACCGGTCTCCGGCAGCCGCAAGCCGGCCGAGGAGGGGAGCCTGATCATCCTGGCAGCCGGCAATCGCGACCTGTACGACCGCTCCCTGCCGGCTCTGGAGCGGCTGGGCAAAAAGATCATGCATCTCGGACCGACGGGCAATGGGGCGCGGATGAAGCTGGTGGTCAACATGGTCATGGGGCAGATGATGGCGGGGTTGTGCGAGGGGATGGCCCTGGCCGGGGCCAGCGGCCTTGGGGTGCCCGACCTGTTGGAGGTGCTGGATGCCGGCGCCCTGGCCAATCCCATGTTCCGCCTCAAAGGGGGGCTGATCCAGCGTGGCGACTTCACCACCTCCTTCCCTCTCAAGCATATGCAGAAGGACCTGCGCCTGGCGCTTGCCCTGGGCGAGCAGTCCGGCCAGCCACTGTTCGCCGCCGCCGCCACCAATGAACTGTTCAAGCGCGCTTTGGCCCTGGGGTTGGGAACGGCCGATTTTTCAGCGCTGGCATCGGCTGTTGATGGATTCCGCAGGCCGTGAGGCGATTGCAGCGGGTTCTATGCCGGTGGGGGAAGGGGAGCCGGTGAAGGCCGCCAAGCCATTCCGCATCGGCATCGACCTGGGTGGCACCAAGACCGAGGCGCTGCTTTTGGAGCCGGACGGTACGGTTGTGCTGCGTGAACGGCGGGAGACGCCCCTGAGCCGGGGGTACGAGGCCATTGTTTCGTCAGTGGCCGGGTTGGTGCGGGAGGCGTTGTCGCGGGTGGGGCAGGGCGTCGCGGCAACGGTGGGCATCGCTATTCCCGGCTCCGTGGACGGCGTGACCGGGCTGGTGCGCAACGCCAACTCCACCTGCCTGATCGGACGTCCCCTCCAGGCCGACCTGGAAGAGGAACTTGGGCGCCCGTTGGGGATGGCCAATGACGCCGACTGCTTTACCCTGGCCGAGTGCCGCCTGGGTGCGGGGCGGGGGTATGGACTCGTTTTCGGGGTGATCATGGGGACCGGTTGCGGCGGCGGGATCTGCATCGACGGCCTGGTGCGCGAGGGGCCCCAGCGCATTGCCGGCGAATGGGGTCACCTGTCGGCGGACCCGGCCGGTGCGGAGTGCTACTGCGGCAACCGGGGGTGCGTGGAGACGAAGATCAGCGGTTCCGGCGTGGAGGCGGCCTTTGCCGGCCGTTTCGGCGAACGGCTCACTATGGAGCGGATCGTGGCCGGAGCAAGAGGAGGGGAGCCGCGTTGCCAGGCGGCGTTCGAGCAGTTCCTGGACGATTTCGGCCGCTGCCTGGGGGGACTGATCTCGGTCCTCGACCCGGATGCCGTGGTGCTGGGGGGCGGGCTCTCCAACATCGACGAACTCTATACCCTGGGGAGGGAACGGGTTAGGGCCTACGCCTTCCATGACCACCTGACCACCCCGATCCTGAAGAACGTCCTTGGCGATTCGGCCGGCGTGTTCGGGGCCGCCTGGATCGGGGTATGAACCTGAATCCGTGCGCCTCCACGGCAAGGAGAGCACCAATGAATATTTTCGCCGATCTTCCGGATGCCCTGCCCGACGAGATGTTCGAGACCCTGGCCGAAGCCGGCCATGTGCGCATCGAACGTATCGTCTCCCATGGCCAGGCCACACCGGAGGGGGAATGGTATGACCAGGAGTGGGACGAATGGGTGCTCGTGCTGGCCGGCAACGCCGGGCTGCTACTGGAGGGGGAGGAGGAGCGGGTTCTCAAGCCGGGCGATTACCTTATGATCCCGGCCCATTGCCGTCATCGGGTGGCCTGGACCGACCGCCGGGGGCAGACCATCTGGCTGGCTGTGCATATCGGGGTTGACGGCAAAGGTGGAGCGTCCGGCGGTTGATGTTAAGCAGGGATGGGGAGAGGGGAGAGAGTTGGATCTCCGTTCAAGTATCCAGTGATCATGGCACGGCATCCGCCGAAGGACGAATGCAGGAGGTTAGCGGGCGAGGCTTGCTACTCGTATGAGGTAAGCGAGGGAGCGCTCTCCATATCAGCGGGTTGAAACGGGATCAGGCTTTCCAGATCCAGCCTCCAGGGGATTTTGCGGCTGTAGCACCATGAGCTGGCATCCAGCAGCGATTCGAAGGTGCCCAGTGTTTTGTTTGCCGTCATGTCAAATACCGTGTAGGTAGAGTGGCGGTCCTCGAAAATGATCGCTGACATCGTCGTCACCTCTTTCTGGGTACAGTAACAATATCCCGGTAAGGAGTAACTGGTTTCCTGAACCTGTAAGCATATGGCCCCTTTTTGATCGATAACTGGCTTTATGAAAGTTATAGCAATACGTGTGCCAAAACCGGATTTTGATTATCTTGACAGGATGTTGGTAATAATTCCCGACAGTTGTCCGTATTGATTGTCAGGGAAACAGCACAAGACAAAATGTTGGCTGTCAAGTTTTCCGACAAATCAGAGTGATTCCACAGGCCGTGGAGAGCCTGGGAGGTGGCTGGGCGCGCCCGCGCCGTGAAAGGCAGTGAGTATGATATATCAGACGGGAAGGCCGGGGAGGATCGTCATAGTGCGCTTTAGCGACGGGGATGACGTGCTGGCCGGGCTGGCGGAGATCGCCGCCAGGGAGAACATCCGCGCCGCCAGCTTCAATCTGGTGGGAGGCATGAAGCGGGGGCGCTTCGTGGTCGGTCCTGAGAACGAGGAAATGCCGCCGGTGCCGGTGTGGCGCGAACTGGCCGAGAGCCACGAGGCGGTGGGTTTCGGCACCATCTTCTGGCAGGGTGACCGGCCCAAGGTGCATTTCCACGGTGCCTACGGCAAGCACGACAGCGTCAAGGCCGGCTGCCTGCGCGAGGGAAGCGAGGCGTTCCTGGTGCTGGAGGCGGTGATCACCGAAATCCTGGACGTTGATGCCGTGCGGGAACTGGACCCGGTATCGGGCATGGTGCTGCTGAGGCTCGGACCGTGACCGTTCACGAACATCCCGCCCAGGGGCGGGTGTATTTTTTCCTGGTCCTGACCACCTTTTTCTGGGGGGGGAGCTTCCTGTTCAGCAAGATCGGCCTGCGTGAGGTTCCCCCCACGCTGTTCGTGTTCTCGCGTTTCACCCTGGCGGCCGCGATCATGCTGATCGTGTTCTGCCGGCGCCTGGGGGAGATGGATGGGGGCACCCTGCGGCGCGGCCTTGCCGTGGGGCTGGCTCTGGGGCTGACCAACATCAGCTTCGTGTTCGGCGTTCAGGGCACCAGCATCTCGCGGGCCGGGGTGCTGAACAACCTGTTCGTGCTGTTCATCCCGCTCATCACCAAGTTGGTCTGGCGTGACCGCATCGGCCGGGTCAACCTGTCCGGCATCGCTCTGGCCGTGGCCGGTATCTGGCTCCTGGCCACCGGCGGCGGGGCGGGATTTAACCGCGGCGACCTGGTCTCCACGGTCTGTGCCTTTTTCATCGCCTGCCACATCATCACAGTCTCCAAGGTGCTCAAGGACGACGACGTCTACCTCGTGTCCCTGGTGCAGTTCGCTACTGTGGCGGCCATGGCGGGGCTGGCCTCCCTGGCGCTCCCCCTGCCGCGTTTCAGCTTTACCCCGATTGCCGTGATGTCCATCGTCTATTGCGCCGTCTTTCCCACCGTGGTCTGCTTCACCATGCAGAACACCTTTCAACGTTACGTCACCCCAACCAGGGCCGGGTTGGTCTATACCCTCGACCCGGTCTGGAGCCTTTTGGCCGGCTTCGTGTTTCTGGGGGAACGATTGTCCACCCGCGAATGGCTGGGGTGCGGCCTGATCTTCCTGGCAGCGCTCCTGCCGTTGACACTGCGTTACATCGCCGAACGTCGGCTTATTGACAGATACGCGGGTGAAACGGCGTCATAGAGGGATGAAGCGGAGCGAGGCGGGCCAGTGGCCGGGTATGAACGGGCTTGAGTTTTTGGTCGAAATGGGGTAAGGTGCTTTCCCGCTCACGGAGAGGTGTCCGAGTGGTCGATGGTGCCTGACTCGAAATCAGGTGTACGGAAACGTACCTAGGGTTCGAATCCCTACCTCTCCGCCACTAAAACAATGGGTTACAGTGACAAGCTGTAACCCATTTTCTTTGTAAATCGTTTGGTATGGTCTCTAGTATGATATCCTTTGGCCTTGCTGGGGGTAAATCCTTGTTGTCAGAAACGGGGGTTATCAAAGTGCCACATACTCAATCCTCGGATAAAAAAAGCCGCATCAGTTAAGATGCGGCTTCGGTTGTAACGATTGCTGTTAGTTGATTACTTTGCGGCAGGAGTGGTCTGATCTTCGGAAACCGGAGCAGCTTCTTTCTTTGCTTTTTTGGCTTTCTTTGCTTTTTTGGCCTTCTTGGCCGGTTTTTTC
>DAIERH010000159.1 GCA_027346925.1 Geobacter sp. | reverse complement strand
TACGAAAAATTCACCGACATACTGACCCGTCTCGGCCTGTTCCTGCTGGTTGTGCAGGTGCCGCGGCTGGACGGGGCGTAGGGACGGATTCATAATAGTCCCTCCCAACGATTGAAACGCAAAGACGCAAGGATGCAAAGTAAAAAACAGTCAATTTGCAAAGCAGCCACAGTACTTTTGGATAAAGCAAGAGACATGTTGACGGAGGTAATTGAATGTGCGGAATCGTAGGATATATCGGCGGGCAGGAGGCCACGCCCGTCATTTTGGAAGGCTTGAAGAAACTGGAATACCGCGGCTATGACTCGGCCGGCATCGCCACCCTGGACGAGGGCGATGCCGGTATCCGGCGCAGTGAGGGCAAACTGGTCAACCTGGAGGAGTTGCTGCGGGACCAGCCCCTGGCCGGTTCCATCGGCATCGGCCATACCCGCTGGGCCACCCACGGCCGCCCGTCGGAGATCAACGCCCACCCCCACAAGGCCGGGCCGATCATCGTGGTGCACAACGGCATCATCGAGAACTACCTCCAGCTCAAGGAGGAACTCAAACAGAGCGGCCACAGCTTCAAGAGCGACACCGACACCGAGGTCATCTCCCATCTGATCGAGGAAAAGCTCAAGGCCGCGCCCCACTTCGAACAGGCGGTGCGCCTGGCCCTGGCCGAATTGAAGGGCGCCTACGCGGTCTGTATCCTCAATGAGCGCGAGCCGGGCACCCTGATCGCCGCCAAGTTCGGCTCCCCCCTGGTGGTGGGCCTGGGCTCGGGCGAGTACTTCGTGGCCTCCGACATCCCCGCCATCCTGGCCCACACCCGCGAGATGGTCTTCATGGAGGATGGCGAGATGGCCGTCTTCAGCGGCGACTCGGCGAGCTTCTCCACCATCGCGGGCATCCCGCTGGACAAGCCGGCGCGCCACATCGACTGGTCGCCGCTGATGGCCGAAAAGGGGGGCTACAAGCACTTCATGCTCAAGGAGATCCACGAGCAGCCCCGGGCCGTGCGCGACACCATCGCCGGCCGCCTGCTGGAGGGGGAGGGGGACGTCTACCTGGAGGACCTGCCCTTCAGCGACCGCCAACTGGCCGCCATCAAGCGGATCATCATCGTGGCGTGCGGCACCTCCTGGCATGCCGCCCTGGTGGGCAAGTTCTACATCGAGGGATACTGCCGCATCCCGGTGGAGGTGGATATTGCCTCCGAATTCCGCTACCGCAACCCGGTCATCGACGATGCCACCCTGGTGATGGTCATCTCCCAGTCGGGCGAGACCGCCGACACCCTGGCGGCCCTGCGGGAGGCCAAGTCACGCGGTGCCCTGAACATGGCCATCTGCAACGTGGTGGATTCCTCCATTGCCCGGGAAGCGGCCGGGGTGATCTACACCCATGCCGGCCCCGAGATCGGCGTGGCCTCCACCAAGGCCTTTGTCACCCAACTGACGGCCCTGTACCTGTTCACCATCCGTCTGGGCCGCGCCGTGTGCGCCCTGGACTCGGCCAGCGGCCAGCGTATGATCGCGGCCCTCAAGCGCGCGCCCGCCCTGCTGGAGGAGGTGCTCAAACTGAACGCCACGGCCGAGAGGGTGGCCAAAAAATACATGAACGCCCGCGACTTCCTCTACCTGGGGCGCGGCAGGAACTTCCCCATTGCCCTGGAGGGGGCGCTCAAGCTCAAGGAGATCTCCTATATCCACGCCGAAGGTTACCCGGCCGGGGAGATGAAGCACGGACCCATCGCCCTGATCGACGAGGAGGTGCCGGTGGTGATGCTGGTGCCCAAGAACAGCGCCTTCGACAAGACCCTTTCCAACATGGAGGAGGTCATCGCCCGCGGCGGCCGGGTGATCGCCCTGTGCAGCGCCGGTGACGACGAGGTGGCCGGCCGGGCCGAGGACGTGATCGAGATCCCGGCCCTGGACGAGGACCTGGATCCGCTCCTCCTCTCGGTTCCGCTGCAACTCTTGGCCTACCACATCGCCGTGCTCAAGGGGACCGACGTTGACCAGCCGCGCAACCTGGCCAAGTCGGTGACGGTTGAGTAACCGCGCCGGGAGGACGATACAATTGAAGAAGAAAAATAATGGTGGCTACTAAAAAATAAAGTCGGCTACCGTAAAATAATGTAGGCTACTGATAAATAAAGTTAGCTACTGAAAAGGGGCTTCAATTGAGGCCCCTTTTTAAGTAGTCAGTCAGTCTGCCAACATCTCTTCATCTTCAAAAACCAACAGCGTAAGAATTTCTGAAGGGCCCACCCGGAAGGTTTGTTCCAATATTTCATATCGATGTGCATCGCGACGATCGAACCACGCTTCCGCCGATACGTATTTCATTTGAGATGTCGTCATTGACTTATTGACGTCAAAAAGGACATCCATGGCCGAACTTTCAGCCTGGAGTTCTTTCCTTGGGAACCAATGCTCGGGAATCAGGGAGGAACGGGAAAACCAGCATCGACCGTGTTGATTATGGCAAATGATGAAGGCCGGAGTATTATTGGCTCTATACATTGACAGACTGAAAATCACTTGACACTCCATTATCAACATATTACTGTAGTTAACACATAGATATTAATAGTTGTTTGATTGCTTAGCCAGAGGAAGGATGTTCCATGCTGTCATTAACATTTTGGTCAATCACTGCTGTGGCGTTGCTGATTTCATGGTGGCGAGATTCGGAAAGAACGAAAAAGGCGCTTAGAATAAGTGGTCGTTCGCTAAATGGGCTGGTGCCGGTCGTGCTGGGTATGGTTGCTCTGGTTGGGCTACTGATGACGCTGGTTCCGCAAGAAACATTAACCAGGCTCTTCAATATCAAGGGAGTCGCGGGCTATGCCCTGATCTCACTAGTCGGAGCGGTTATCACCATGCCAGCTCCGGTCGCCTTTCCGCTAGCCGGTTCACTGCTCAAGGTCGGTGCCGCCCCAGGCGCACTGGCCACGTTCATCACCACGCTGACGATGGTCGGCACAGTGTCCGCCCCCATGGAAATTTCCCATTTTGGTAGGCGATTTACGCTCCTCCGTCAGGCGATGAGCTTCGTCACTGCAATTGCTATCGGACTACTCATGGGGGTGTTTCTGTGATGGCCGAGCTTCTCAAAAAATATCGATTTATTCTCGCCATCATGGTTGTCAACCTTCTCGTAGCCCTCTGGAAGCCTGCGCTGGCGGGACTCTCTATGACGAAATTTCTGTATTTCCTGTCAGAGGTCCTGCAGATTCTCCCGCCTGTGATGGTATTGATGGGACTGCTGGACGTATGGGTACCCCGGAAGATGGTGGAGGCGCACCTGGGACGGGATTCCGGATTGCGCGGCGCAGGATTCGCCATTCTTCTCGGGACCGCCGCAGCCGGGCCGCTGTATGCGGCTTTTCCCATCGCGCTCTCGTTGAGGAATAAGGGGGCACGGTTGGCAAACGTAGTGATCTTTTTGGGCACCTGGGCCAGCATCAAGATTCCGATGATTATCATGGAAAGCAGCTTCATTGGCCTTCGCTTCGCGCTCTTGCGGCTGGCGTTCACCGTACCGTTTGTGCTGGTAACCGGCTACCTCATGGAAATGATATTGCTTGCGGACGCGGTCCCAGAAACTGCGGAGCAAGGTTAAGGTGGAAAAGGACGTTATGGCACCAAAGAGGAGACAGCAGTACCGGCATCTGCCCGCATTCATCCTTCTGGCGCTTGCGGAGGGACCGATCCATGGGAGTGCGATCCACAGTGTTTTAATCGAGCGCATGGGTCTCTGTAGGCCAGACACCGGCGCAATATACCGGACTCTCCAGCAACTTGAGCAGGACCACGAGGTTGTTTCGGATTGGGATACCAGCGGAAGCGGTCCCGCAAGGAAAGTTTATCATCTCACACCCACGGGCTGGGAAAAACTGGAGCTGTGGAGACAGGATATCGAAATGCGGCTGGCCAACCTGCAATATTTTCTGGAGACCTACCGATTGCTACAGAAACCGAACAAAAGCTGAAAATTCTGAAATAGCTGAGCTCTATCGGCGGTTCGAGCGCGCTTTGGTGCGCTCCCCGTCACTAATATCCTTTGGCGCATGATTTGTGCTATTCTCGCAACTACGAACCATCACAGGAAATCGGAGAAATGACCAGAACTGATATCGTTGAAAGGTTTCGACAGGAGGTGGACTTCACCAAGAAGGAATGTACTCAGATGGTGAAGTTGGTATTCGAAATCTTGAAAAGAACGATTGAAAATGGCGAGGACGTCAATATCTCCGGTTTCGGCATTTTCTCTGTGAGACAGAAATCCGCTCGCCGCGGCCGGAATCCCCAGACCGGGGAAGACATGGTCATCACCTCCAGGCGGGTGCTGACGTTCAAGCCGAGCACGCAATTAAAATGGAGTATCAACGACGGGGGAGCTGTTAACAAGTGTGCGGACGGAACCACAAGAGTCGCTGCCAAACCCGCGAAGCCCGCCAACCCCTTTATATGTAGAGACTGGCGCAAGCGCCCCAGCTTGCGAGAACTGCAGAATTTAAAGTCCACTTGAATAGGAAATGTCATGTGCGGCCGCTTCACATCCCTCCTGTCTCCCGAACTCCTGGCTGCTATCCGGGATCTGTTCGGCCTGCCAGTTCCCGAAGCCGCCGAGTCCCGCTACAATGGAAACGGCCCGGGGAGGAAAGCCTCCTGGAAACCTTCGCCATCCTCACCACAGTTGCCAACGAAGTGGTCGCACCGCTCCACGACCGCATGCCGGTCATTCTCCAGCCCGACGACTGCAAGCTCTGGCTCAGCCATGGCACGCATGATCCTGATCAATTTATTGGCTTGTACAAGCCTTTACCCTCCAATCTCCTTGATGCCTACAAGGTGTCGGATCTCGTGAACAACCCAAGGTTCGACGGAGCATCCTGCATCCTGCCGGTCTGAACTGCCGCATTCATCCGATTGATTTTTGTCGCCGGCATGATTACACTGAAAATAGCAACAATAACAAAATACAAGGAGTTACTGATATGCCCTTTCCATCATCTCCTCCCCGCAGTACTTCATATCCGCGCTACACGGAAGTGGCACGAAGCAACACCATGGGGTCCGTCTACGGCTGGATGGCCGCAGGCCTTTGTCTGACGGCTTTCGTATCCATGGCGGTAGTAAGTTCTCCAGCACTGTTCAACGCGCTCTACGCCAACAGGATGCTGTTCTTCGGGCTGATCATCGCCGAGTTCGGACTGGTATTCGCCATCAGCGGCTTCGCCGTCCGTATGGGCACGGCGACGGCGGCGCCCCTGTTTCTGCTCTATTCGGCACTCAACGGGGCGACGCTCTCGGGTATATTCCTTGTCTACACGGGCCAGTCGATATCTTCCGCTTTCTTCACCACGGCCGGCACCTTCGGCGCCATGAGCGTGTACGGGTTCGTTACCAAACGGGACCTGACCTCCCTGGGCTCCTTCTGCTTCATGGGGCGCTGATCGGCATCGTCATCGCCTCCGTCGTCAACATCTTCCTCCACTCCAACATGATCCAGTTCATGGTCAGCGCCAT
>DAIERH010000158.1 GCA_027346925.1 Geobacter sp. | reverse complement strand
AGATCCTGTACTCGGACATCAGCGACGACGAGACCATCATCGACGGCGACGGCAAGGAAGAGGCCATCCAGGGCCGCGTCAAGATGATCCGCGCCCAGATCGAGGAGACCACCAGCGACTACGACCGCGAGAAGCTCCAGGAGCGTCTGGCCAAGCTGGTGGGCGGCGTGGCCGTGATCAAGGTCGGTGCCGCCACCGAGGTGGAGATGAAAGAGAAGAAGGCCCGCGTGGAAGACGCCCTGCACGCTACTCGTGCGGCCGTTGACGAAGGGATCGTTCCCGGCGGCGGCGTGGCCTATATCCGTGCCCTGTCCGCTCTGGCCGGCATTAAGCTCGATGCCGAGCAGCAGTTCGGCGTCAACGTGATCAAGGCCTCCCTGGAAGCCCCGATCCGTCAGATTGCCGAGAATGCCGGCATCGACGCCTCCATCGTGGTGGACAAGGTCAAGAACGGCAAGGATGCCTTTGGCTACGATGCCGCCTCCGACGAGTACGTGGACATGATCAAGACCGGCATCATCGATCCGACCAAGGTTTCCCGTTCGGCCCTTCAGAACGCCTCATCCATCGCCGGCCTGATGCTGACCACCGAGGCCCTGATCGCCGAGAAACCGAAGGAAGAGGCCGCTGCTCCGGCCATGCCGGGCGGTATGGGCGGCATGGGTGGCATGGGCGGCATGTACTAAGATTTTCCTGAAGGAGTTTTGTAGTTTCAAAGGGCGGGAAACCTCGGTTTCCCGCCCTTTGCTTTTTCCGGTAATATCTTTAGAGTTTTTCTCGCGCGTTAGTCCGCAAGTTGTTGGCCCACCCTGTCGTCTGAAAAATAGTAGTTGATTTGCATATGTAGATTATATATATAATGCCCGCAAATCTGACAACCGATAGACGACAATACTAAACCATCCGCGAGGGTGGGACGGAAAGCCCAAGGGTCTCCCCGAGACAGCCGGGTCGCCGAAATATCAACCGGATATTTATCAACCGGATATTTTGACGACCCGGCTTTTTTGCGTCCGGGTCGCGGGTGAAGGGGACTTCACACCTGGGGGGCACGGGAAGCAGAACCTTACACAAAAATAAAGCAGGACCAGGATAGACGACAATACTAAACCATCCGCGAGGATGGGACGGAAAGCCTATGGGTCTCACCGAGACAGCCGGGTCGCCGAAATATCAGCATGATATTCGGTCCCGGCTTTTTTTTGTGCCCGGAACCCTGAAAATCCAACTTTTCAGAGGAGGTGGTCCAAGGCCAGACGCGGCAACGATTGAAAGGTGATGTGTTCATCCGGATCATATGCGGAATAACAGCGGGGATCCGCCCCTACATCCCGTCTCTGCCGGACCGGGAGATGAGGCTGGCGTGGTATTCGACAATTGGACGTGACCTTGAATGGGGAGACCGGGTGAAAAGACAGCAGACAGTAACTATGTGAAAATGCTCGTTCAAGCAACAAATTATTTTGAAACTATGGAGGTTTCACCATGATGAAAACCGCAGCACGCTTGCTGGCGGCAGTCGCTGCCACGGCAATCTTTTCCACCCCGTCGATGGCGGCCTACAAGGTCATCGCCAACAACGACCTGGGCATGCACTGCGCCTGCCCCACCTTTGCCGGCTTCCTGCTCCTCCCCCCCTACAACACCATCCGTGCCCAGGTCATCAGGACCGGCAGCGAAGATCCGAGTATTGTCAACAGCGGCGTGACCGTCAGCTATTCCTTTGCGGAAGAAACCGATGCCATCCTGCTGGCCGATCCCTATTTCAGCCAATGGGTCACCTATGCACCCAAGATGTTTCCCGGCTACAAACCGGTGGTGAACGGCAAGGTGGTGGGGCTTACGGGCAACGGCATTACCGGCACGATGAAGTATGACTCCACCTCCAATTCGTTCATCGCCAGCGGCATCCCCGCCTATCCGGTCACCACCAATACCAGCAAGGATGTCATGACCGATCCGCTGGGCGGAGCCAACCGCGATCCGTTCCTGACAGCCCTCATCTCGGTCAAGGACTCTACCGGCAAGGTCGTCGCCAGCACCAGCACCGTGGTGCCGGTGGCATTCGGCGGCTGCTGCTCCTGCCACCTGAAACTGGCAGCCGCCAACGGCTACCCGGCAACTCCGGCCGGCTCCTTCAAGTACCTCGGCAAGCTGCACGGCCAGAACGCCAGCAAGATCGACTTCACCTACATCGACCCTGACGGCGACGGCGTCGGCGGGCCGATCCGCTGCTCCTGGTGCCACTGGGACCCGGCCATGGGCGAAAGCGTCGCCCCCGGACTCCCCAAGGTGTGGCCCAACTACAAGATCCTCCCGGGTGCCAACTTCACCAGCGCCAACATCAGGGTCTCCAAGTACTCCTTCTCCGACGTGCTGCACCGCTTCCATTCCCAGGACCAGGTGGTGCTCACCCAGTACGATCCCAACATCGCCAGCAACTGCTATGACTGCCACCCCGGCAACAACGTCAACTGCTACCGCGGCGCCCACAAGGGCAAGACCGCCATCTGGTGCACCGACTGCCACGGCAACCTGAACCAGCGCGTCGCGGCCGGCCAGCTTACCCAACCCTGGCAACAGTCTACCCTGCCAAGCTGCTACAGCCCGGCGGCAGGCATCACCTCCGCATTCGCGTGCCATAACTCCACTACCTACGCGACCACCAAGACCTGGCCGGCCCTGTTCGGCAAGTTCATCAACGGTCAGGCCCACCATGGCGGCGTGCTCTGCCAGACCTGCCACGGCGAGCCCCATGCGCTGAATCCGTCCACCCAGGCCCTGGACAACGTCCAGAACGCAACCATCCAGGGGTTCGGTACCTTCCCGGCCGGCAAGGACAAGACTTACGCCATCGGCGTCTGCAACGTCTGCCACAGCAACAGGTCCAACACCTGGGGAGTTCCGCCCCACAGCGGCGGCGACTAACAACCGCGTCCTGCTGCAAAAGGAGGGGGGGCAATCCCCCCCTTCACCGCACCACATACCGTCAACACCCGGAGAATGAACCATGAGCAAACTGATCCGCATCACCGTCGCAGCCCTGTCCCTCGTTGCCGCATGCAGCGCTGGGGTCTGCGCAAAAGACACGAGCAAAGGCAAAGGGTTCGACTTTGCCAAGACCAGGGCCTTCATGCGTGAAATGGAGACGCGCCCCGACTTTCCCGTGTCCATCGTGCTCGCCAATGACTACGTCTACTCTCTCCTTGCCCTGGGCGATGAGATAGCGCCGGCCAGGAAGAGCGCCACGATTTCCTATATCAAAGGCGCCCAGCAGGCAAACGGCGGCTTCATCGCCGACAAGGCGGACAAAAACGCCTCACTGCTCTACACGGACCTTGCCCTGGAGACGTTGGGTTACCTGAAGGCTATCGGCGCCATCGACAGCGGCAGGGTACGGTCGTTCGTCGTCTCACTCAAGAACCCTGACGGCGGCTTCGGTTTCAGCCAGGTATCCAGGGGGTCGAACCTGGCATCCACCTATTATGCGGTACGGACCCTCAATACTCTGGGTGCCCTTGACCTCATCGACAAGGCAAAGACGGCATACTACATCAAGGGGTTTGAACGGAAGAAGGGGGGCTTCGGCTACGTGAAGGGGACCGGGGTTGCCGATCCAAAGAGCACCTACATGGCGGCCTTTGTCCTGAAAACAATCGGCATGCTGGACGAAGCCACCCGTGAGGGTGCGCTGAAATTTCTGGCAACAACCCCGTATCTGGACGCCGGGAGCAAGGAACGGCCGGAGCTTGACGCGCAGCTCTATGCCATAACGGCGCTGAAGGAGTTGAAGGCCGGCGGCAGGATCGACCGCAAGCTGGCCATGGCCTTTCTCAAGAAGATCTACATCCCCATAAACGGAGGCTTCGGCCCCCTCCTGGGATACGGCTCCACACCTGACTCGACCGCCACTGCGCTGCGCATCCTGGTCGAGACGGGTTATCTGAGACCTTCCGCCGCAGCCGGGCGGCATTCGCGATGACCGGACAAACCCGCCCCCGGTCAATCCCTCCCGGCCCGAAAAGTGCGCGGTGCGGAGCGGTGATCACTGTTGCCCTGCTTCTCCTCGCGGGGACCGCCTGGGCGCTCCCCTGCAAGGGGCTGAGCGTCAACACCGGCGACACGGAGGAGGATGTGGCGGCAAAGTGTGGCGAGGCGATGCTCAAGGAACAGCGCATAGTCAAGGTGGAGGAAACGGACGGGGGCGGGGCAAACGGCAGCACGACCACCACCATCGACGAGTGGACCTTTGATTTCGGCCCCGATGAGCTGATGCAGTCGTACCGTTTCGAAAACGGAAAACTGGTCGAGATCGCAAGCATCGGCTATGGCAGGCTGCCGGACGCCACAACCGATACCTGCCGCAATGGAGAACTTCTGGCTGTGGGGGACAGTTCTCGTGATGTGTTTCTAAAGTGCGGCGAACCGCTCGCCAAGGAGCCTCGGGAGGACAAGGTCATCGAGACGACGAGTGGCAGCGAAACGTGCCGGACAACCGTACCGGTCGTCGAATGGACCTACCGCTACGGTCCCGATCTCCCCGGCTACACCATCAGGTTTGAAAACGGAATAGCCAGCGAGATCAGAGCGAGGAAGTTCGGGGAGTGAGACAAGACAGGTGGAGGGCGTGCGACGAAAACACCTCGCGCCGAAAGACATCGGTTCCGGCCGCAGGTAATAATGGCTGCCCGTCAGGCGGCGATGGGCTTGAACAACCGGGCCATCGCTCCGTGCCGTTGCCGATGCCGGAATTTACTAAAATAACGTTGCTAAATACATCAAATTTCCCTATAACCAGCATGATTATGTGCCATGCCACCTGTGGCCCCTTCCCCATGCCTCTCTTTGGAACAGAAACGGGAATTCGCAACCTGCGGAGAAAAGGTGAAACGGGGGATCAGGCGTC
This sequence comes from Geobacter sp., assembly GCA_027346925.1. GTDB lineage: Bacteria > Desulfobacterota > Desulfuromonadia > Geobacterales > Pseudopelobacteraceae > JACPFJ01. The sequence continues at coordinate 668 of DAIERH010000158.1, read as the reverse complement.
GCTGCCCACCATGACCTGCACCCATGTGTCGAAGAACAATATCCTTGGAGCCCCCCGTCCTCTGGACAGGTTGTGATCCGGAATGGAGTTTACATGGACAAAACCGCGGTGCTGCTGCTCCAGATGGGGGGGCCTGACTCGCTGGATGCCATCGAGCCGTTTTTGTACAACCTCTTTTCCGACCGGGATATCATCCGCATTGGTCCGGCCTTCCTGCAACCGCTGGTGGCCCGTTTCATCTCCAGACGCCGGTCAAAAACGGTCGCCGAGTATTACCGGCAGATCGGCGGCAGGTCGCCCATCCGCGAGTTGACCGAACAGCAGGCCGCTGAACTGCAAAAGGCGCTGGGGAGCGGCTATAGCTGCTTCACGGCCATGCGTTACTGGAAGCCCGACACCATCGAGGCGCTGGCTGCTATCAAGCGCGCGGGCATCAGCCGGATTATCGCCCTGTCGCTGTATCCCCACTACTCACGGGCCACCACCGGCTCCAGCCTCAACGAGTTGGAGCGCGTGGCGGGGCTCTCCAGGGCAGGATTCGAGGTGCATCCTGTCCGGCAGTTCTTCGATCATCCCCTCTATATCGCGGCGCTGGCGGAGAAGATCGAACAGGCCCTGGCCGGTTTCGCCGACGAGCCACTGCTCGGGCGCTCGCTCCAGCTCGCCTT
>DAIERH010000157.1 GCA_027346925.1 Geobacter sp. | reverse complement strand
GCCCATGTGAAATGGCATGACCCCGGTGACCCGCGTGAACCCCCCCTCGGGGAAGAACATGAGCGAGCGCCCCCCCCTGGCGGCGCCGACCATGGCGCGGGCGTCGTCGATACTGCGCCCGGTCTCAAAACGCTCCACGAACAGCGTTCCGATCCGCTCAAGGGGGACACGGATGAACCAGCGGCCGGCCAGTTCGCGCTTGGCCACAAAGGCAAACTCGCGCGGCACAAGGGCGACCAGCGCCAGGGCGTCGAGATAGCTGGCGTGGTTGGCCGCGTAGATGCAGGGCCGCTCCTGCCGGGGCAGCCGGTCGAGCCCCTCGGCCGTGAGCGGCGTCCCGGTGGCGTGCGCCAGCAGGCGCGTTGCGTGTCGCAGGAGGCCCCACCTCCACCCCGGCCGGGGCAGGGTCATCACCCCGAGCCAGGCAACCGGAACGAGAAGAGCGGCGGCTGCCCAGGCGTAGCCGGCGAAGAGGTGGGCGGCCAGGGCCGCGGCTGCCCGCCGCAGGCGCGGTGCGACGCTGGACAGGCGCAGGGCCGCGATCTGCCGCCAGGCCGGCCGCCGCGAACGGCCGATGGCCCCCTCCTCGTACAGCTTGCGGCAGGCGGCGCGGCGGATCTTGCCGCTCGATGTCTTGAGCACCGTGTTAGGGGGCGCCAGAAGCACCTCGTCCGGTGGGACTCCGACCAGATCGCTGGCCAGGGCCATGATGGCCGCACACAGGCTCTCGCGGCGGGCGGGGTCTGTCTCGCGGGTCTCCGCCACCACCACCAGCCGCTCGGTGCCGGCAACCGGGTCAAGGCTGCCGAATACGACGACGTTACCCTTGCGCACACCCGCCAGGTTTCCCACCGCCTCTTCCAACTCGGACGGATGGATGTTGCGGCCGGCGCGGATGATGATGTCCTTGGTGCGACCGGTGATGTGAATCTCGTTGTTCGCCAGGTAGCCCAGATCCCCCGTGTCCAGCCATTCGCCGTGGAAGAGGCCCCGGGTGGCATCGGGGTTGCGGTAGTAACCCGAGGTCGTCGAAGGGCCGCGGAACTGGATTCTGCCTTCATGTCGCTCGGGCAACTCACGATCGGCATCGTCCACGACCCGGATCTGATGCCCCGGCAGCGGCTGGCCGCAGGCGACGAAGGTGAAGGCGGTCGGGTCGTCCGGTGCCGCTGGCACTGCCCGGCCGTTGGCAAGGAGGGGCTCACGCCGGATACGGTCAACGACCGGCCCGCGCCCCAACGGCGGGAACGCCAAGCCCACCGAGCATTCAGCCAAGCCGTAGACCGGCATCATGGCCTCGTGCCGCAGTCCGGCCGGGGCAAAGCGGTCGAGGAAGCGCAGCATGGTGGCGCTGCTGATCGGTTCGGCGCCGTTGCAGATGGCCCGCAGGGAGCCCAGATCCAGGTCTGTTGCCTCCTCGATCCGCCGCAGGCAGAGTTCAAAGGCAAAATTAGGCGCCGCCGTGAGAGTGCCGTGGTGGCGCTGGATAGCCCGCAACCAGCGCTGGGGACGCGCCAGGAAGGCGAGAGGAGACATCAATACCAGCGGCATGGCGTGGTACAGGCTGCCCAGCCAGGCGCCGATCAGTCCCATGTCGTGGTAGAGCGGCAGCCAGCTGACGAACACGTCACCGGGGCCCACGGCTCCCGCAGCGCCCATGGCCCGGATGTTGGCCAGCAGATTTCGGTGCGTCAGCACCACCCCTTTGGGATTGCCGGTGCTGCCCGAGGTATATTGCAGGAGCGCTACGGCATCGGGCGACACCAGCGGCAGCTTCGGCGCGGCGTCGCCCGCCAGATCTGTCGTCGTGACCACGCGCTTGAGCGTTGGCGCCAGGGCCCCCAACATCCTGGCTACCGCGGTGGTCTCCGCCGACGCGACCAGGATGGGGGCCATGCAGTTGGACAGGATGCCTGACTGGCGCCGCAAATGATCCTCGATCTGGGTGGGGCGCGCCGGCGGATACATGGGCACCGGTATGCCGCCGGCCAGCAGAGTGCCGAAAAAGGTGGGGAAATAGTCGGGGCAGGTCGGCAGCATGATGGCAACCGCCTCTCCCGGTTGCAGGTCAAGGCCCTGGAGGCCGGCGGCCATCCTGGCCGCTCCCGTTGCCAGGTCGCCGTAGGTCAGGACCCCTTCATCCCCCTCGTCGGCATAGAAGCGGATGTGGCAACGATCCGGCTCGTGGGTGGCATACCAGTCGAGCACCTCGGGCAGCGTCTGTGCATGAACCGGCACGCTGGCCTCAACCGCGGCTATCGGGCCGGTCTCCACGCCGCTATCCCCACGCGGCATGGGGTGGCTGGCCAGCATGGCCCGCAGCAGGTCACGGGGCGTCTCGACGGCGGCTGCCACCTGCTCGGGCAGGGCACAGCCGAACGTTCGCTCAAGCCGCGCCAGCAATTCCACCCGTCCCAGACTGTCGAACCCGAGTTCGCGGTCGAGCCGGCTGTCAAGGGTCGCCCTCACGGTCCCGTGGGGGTGAAGCTCGTTCGCCACCTCTTCCACCACCCGCAGCAACCTGGCTGTCACGTCTGCGGTCACTCCTCTACCCCGGGCCAGCGGCGCAGGCAGCAGGTGCACTCTTCGACGCCGTGGGGGATGGTATCCCGCAAGGCCTCATGGTCATAGGTGGTCCCGCACCGTTTCGGCACGGGAAAGCGGTGCAGATGGTTTTCCTTTACAAAGTAAAGCATGGTACGTACTCCTTTCCACACCGGGCTCGGCATTGATCCGATACCTGTCTGATTCAATGATACCCCCGGCATGGGCGGGCATCAACGGAATCAAGGCCATTAGTTCAGCCAGCCGAGGCCGGCCAGCAGCTCGCGGAGGGCGGAACTGGTTTCACCGCCACGCTGAGGCGATCAGGTAGCCCCGCCGACTCCTTTGCAAAACCAGCCGTGTCGGCCAATATCCCGTCGTGCCTACCATGATGACCACCGGTCTCCCTGGCTGCGGTAGTTGGCTCACCAATTTAACGGGAATGCAGTGACGAGTTGCGATGGCTAAGATAATAGTTGCATTATTATTGGGAGGGAGTATTATGAGTTAAGAGGCGGCAAGAAGGCGTAAAAACTAGAGATACCAAGTAAAAGATGGTATCCAAGTAAATACGTAACTTGCTACTTCTATTTTTATAGGCTCTTCGGACATCACCGGGGGGCCTTTTCATTTCCGACCTCCCGTATCCGCAGGCGGTCGTGTCCGAGGGCGACCGGGGAGAGGTCTTCACGCAACCACCCATCGAGGCCGGGAACGATACGGCAGGACATGGCGGCGGTCATCACGGCCTGCCCTTGCCGATCGTGCAGGAGTCTGTCGTGCAGGCGTCATCGTGCCGGGGCAGGTATCTGCGGATGCGGGCAAAGCCCCTGTAGCAGAGCCGTGCAACCGGATTCACCGCCGGCAGGGTAACCAGCATCCCCAGCAGGCCGAGGAGCGTCGAGGCCGGGAACGCCTGCCAGATGGCCCAGAAGGCATCAACGTTGCGGTACACGGTCCCGTCCCCGTCGATGGCATGCATCTGGTACATGAATTCGTCCAGGGTGATGTCCAGAGGGGCGGGGTCGAAGTCCGGGGCACTGATGTCCACCAGGATGAGCCGTTCTTCCCGGTCCATGCGGCCGTATCGTTCAATCTCCGTCGCGCAGACCGGGCAGGCGCCGTCATAGAAGATGCGCAGGGGAAAGTGGGGTTTGGTCGGCATGGTCTCACCTGTTTCCGTTTGCCCAACCGTGTGTGGATGCGTCCGCTTTTCCGCGTCCCTTATCCCTCGACACGCAGCAGGTTCGCGACCCGGTCCACGCGGAAGACGTACCAGCAGTCCGCCTCGGCCATCCGGCGCTGGGCCTCGCTCTTCACGATCCCTTCGAGGGTCACGCCATAGTCGCGGCAGGCGACCCTGACCTGCGAGGCATTGACGAACGGGTCCTTCTCCAGAACCAGGCGAACTGCGTCCACCACCTCGTCATCATTGTCCTCCTCGGGAGGAGATACCTCAACCCCGTTGACCACGTCCCTGCTCCCCGGGACCCACCAGGCAAGGACCCCGGCCAGCCGCTTGGCGGAAAGGCTCGGCACCGCGCCGTTCAGGATCACGACCCCGTCGTTCACCTCCACATCGATACTCCCGTCCATTCCTTGATCTGCCTCCCTGACCACTTCCGGCCTTCCCTTCACGATGGCCCATACCGCGCACGAGGCCAGCAGGTTCTCGGCCAGCAGTGCGGTGCAGACGTGGTCCCGGAGTTCACCGTCCTCCATCCGTTGGGCGGGGACGAGGCGCAGCCGGTCAACGATTCCGGTCACGCCGGGGACCGCCGCGGCCCCCTCCAGGGCCTTTTTCTTCGCCGTGATACCTGCCACCTCTCCCTCCAGGGTGAGCGCACCGTCATTGAATTCCAGATGCACGGGGAAGCGATGGAGATTGACGGACGCTTCCCGCTCCAGGGCAGCGACCACTTCGCTCATGATGCGTTCCTTATCTTCCATGGGACCTCCCTGTTTCGGCCGATTACCCGCGTCAAGCCCGGTCATGGGACAAGTTTACCCGATAATCGCCTTCCGTCCAGTCGATGGCCGACCGTCACGGAACGCCGCCAGCTACACCTGCTCAAGTGGCATGTCCAGGGGACCGCCGCCTCTTTCATGATTGACAATTCCCCTGTATACGTCACAATTAAGGCCAATACGCGAACGAAGATGCCGCCGTGGAACGATCCGGTGCGGTCAGCCATCCTGACCAGGAGAACGACCATTCTGCCCCTTGAAGCCATTCGCAATATCGGCATCATCTCCCACATCGACGCAGGCAAGACGACCGTGTCGGAGCGGATCCTCTTTTACAGCGGAGAGACCCACAAGATGGGGGAGGTGCACAACGGCCAGGCGGTCATGGACTGGATGCCCCAGGAGCAGGAGCGGGGGATCACCATCACCGCCACCGCCACCACCTGCCGCTGGGGGGAGATCAGGGTTAACCTGATCGACACCCCCGGCCACATCGACTTTACCATCGAGGTGGAAAGGGCGCTGCGGGTGCTGGACGGGGCCGTGGCGATCTTCAGCGCCGTGGAGGGGGTCCAGCCCCAGAGCGAATCGGTCTGGCACCAGGCGGACCGCTACGGTGTCCCCCGGATATGCTTCATCAACAAGATGGACCGGGTCGGCGCCGATTACCGCCGGACCCTGGACCAGATGAAGACGCGGCTGAAGGCCCGACCCGTGCTCCTCCAGCTCCCCATCGGCGAGGAAGGCGGGTTCAGCGGCGTGATCGACCTGCTGGGCGGGGAGGCGCTCCTGTTTGACGGGTCGGACCTGGGGAGCACGGTGCGGCGTGGGCCGATCCCTGCCGGCGCCAGCCAGGAGGCTGAGGAGGCGCGCCTGCTATTGACCGAGGCGGCTGCCGACTTCGATGACGGGGTAATGGCCGATTTCCTGGAGGGAAAACGGGTTTCGGGGGAGCGCTTGCGGACCGCCCTGCGGCGGGGGACACTGGCATGTTCCCTCTTCCCGGTTCTGTTGGGGGCGGCGTTGCGCAACAAAGGGATCCAGCCGCTCCTGGACGGCGTCGGCCTGTACCTCCCCTCTCCGTTGGAGGTGCGACCCCTGGTG
>DAIERH010000156.1 GCA_027346925.1 Geobacter sp. | reverse complement strand
ATCGAGGCATACTTCGGCATCCTCGAAGCGGGCAGACTGGTGGTTGCCGCGGAGGAAGAAGTCACTCAGGTGGAACAGCACCGGCAGGTTGCCCAAGCGCTTTTCGAGGAAGGGGTGGTCACCCGCAACGACGTGCTCCAGGCCGACGTGCGCCTTGCTGCGGCCCGTCAAAATCTGTTGACCGCAAGGAACCGCCGGGAGAACGCCTGGCTGCAACTCAACTTCCTGACCGGAGCCGAGCAGGGATTCCGGGGCGAACTGGATGAAAAAGCCGCCATCGTCACCAGCAAAGATATCCATCCGGACGACCGCAGCCTGCTCGCCCGGCGCCCCGAAATCCAGGCCTTGCACAAGGCGGTCGAGGCCAGCGAGGCAGAGGTGAAGGAAAACAGCAGCAATTTCTTCCCCGAGCTCTATACGCGGCTGGCGCTGGATTACGTCCAGAACGACAAGGTGACCGAACAGACCATCATGTCCGCCACCATCGGTCTCAAGATGAACCTGTTTGACGGTTTTGCCACCACTTCGGCACGGGAACGGGCCGTCCGCTCCCGCTCCAGGAATCAGGACACCCTGCGTCAGAGCGAGTCCCAGGTGCAGTTGGAGATCGCCACGGCCCAAAACGACATGCGCGTCGCCCAGGAGCGCATCGGCGTAACCGAGGCCGCCATCCGCCAGAGCGAGGAAAACCTGCGCATCAACCATGAACGTTACAAGGAACGGGTCGGCACCGCCACCGAGGTGCTGGATGCCCAGACCCTGCTGACCCAGACCAGAAGCGATTACTACCGGGCGCTGTTCGATTTCCAGGTGGCCTCGGCACGCCTGAGACGGGCCATCGGCGAGCTGTAGACGCACATAAGCGGAGGATTTATATGGCAGACGAAACACCTTCCCCGGCCCAGACGGACGAGTCAGGGATTTCATCTCAACCGGAAACCGCCCGCTCCAGTGGACCGGAATCGCCACGTCCGGCAAAAAACGGCATCTCCAAGCGGCACAAGGCACTGGTAATCCTGCTGATCGTGACCATCGTCGGCGGCTGGTTCGGACTGCGCTGGTGGATCAGGAGCCAGACCCACATCGAGACCGACAACGCCTTCATCGAGGCCCGCACCGTCCCCGTCTCGTTCAAGGTAGCCGGTACCGTCAAGCGGGTACTGGTGGAAGACAACCAGTTCGTGAAGCAGGGGAACCTGCTGGCGGAACTGGACGCGAGCGACTACCGGGTGGAGGTTGCCAAGGCCGAGGCCGGCGTCGGCGTGGCCAAGAACGAGACAGGCGGTGACTACCTGAAGGCCGAGGGCGCCAGGGCCACGGTCCAGCTTGCCAAGGCCAAGTTTGACCAGGCCGTGCTGGACCTGCAACGGGGCGAGGCGCTTTTCAAACGCGAGGTGCTCCCCAGGGAACAGCTCGACCGTCTCAAGACCGCCAAGCGCGTGGCCGACTCCCAGTTGAGGGAGGCGCAAGAGGCGCTCAAACGCTTCCTGGCTGAGGCGGGATTGGCGGCCAAGGGAGGCAACAAGGCCAAGATCCTCCAGCGCAGGGCGCAACTGGAGGAGGCACGTCTGCAACTCTCCTACACCCGTGTCGTTGCCCCGCGTGATGGTTATATCACCAAAAAGTCCATCGAACCGGGCATCAACGTCCAGGCCGGGCAGTTGCTGATGGCCCTGGTGCCACTCAAGGACGCCTGGATCACGGCCAACTACAAGGAGAGCCAGTTGACGTACATCAGGACGGGCCAGCCGGTGGAATTCACGGTTGACGCCTATCCCGGCCGTACCTTCACCGGAAAGGTTGACAGCATCATGGCCGGCACCGGTGCGGCCTTCTCGCTGCTGCCGCCGGAGAACGCCACCGGCAACTACGTCAAGGTGGTCCAGCGGGTGCCGGTCAAGATCGTCATTGACAGCAAGAGCGACCCGGAACACCTGCTCAGGGTGGGGATGAGCGTCATCCCCACGGTTATGGTGGGGCGAACGGCAAAGGATGTGCTGCGGGACCTGAACCCCTTTAAATAGGACTTATGAGACTTATAAGACATATTGGTCCTATAAGTCCTCTATGTCCTATAAGTCCCATGAAACCATAACCAACCATGACCTCAGAAGACAAATCCATCAACAAATGGCTCATCACCATTACCGTCATGCTCCCCGCCATCATGGAGATCATCGACACCTCGGTGGCCAACGTTGCCCTGCCCCACATGCAGGGGAGCCTCAACGCCGGCACCGACGAGGTCACCTGGGTGCTGACCTCCTACCTCGTGTCCAACGCCGTGGTACTCCCCATGACCGGCTGGCTGGCGCGCCTGTTCGGACGCAAGCGCTTCCTGATGACCTGCATCATCCTCTTCACCCTCTCGTCGCTTCTGTGCGGCGCGGCCCCCAACCTGGCCACGCTGATCGTCTTCCGCGTGCTGCAGGGCGCGGCAGGCGGGGCCTTGATCCCCATCAGCCAGGCCATCCTGATGGAGACATTTCCCCCCCACCAGCGGGGCATGGCCATGGCCATCTTCGGGGTCGGTGCCATGTTCGGTCCCATCGTCGGCCCGGCCCTGGGGGGGTGGATCACCGACAACCTGAACTGGCGCTGGATATTCTACATCAACCTCCCCATCGGCCTGATCGCCACCATCATGTGTGCCTTCTTCATCTTCGACCCGGACTACCTGAGACGCGGCGGGGGGCAGGCCATCAAGATCGACTACTGGGGCCTGCTCCTGCTCACCACCGGCATGGGTGGGCTGCAGGTGGTCCTGGACAAGGGGCAGCAGGACGACTGGTTCAGTTCCTCCTTCATCGTCACCTTCAGCGTCATCGCCGTGGTGTCGCTGGTGGCGCTAGTGTGGGTAGAACTGACCAATGAGCACCCCATCATCAACCTGCGCCTGTTCAAGAACATCTCCTTCTCGGCCGGCAACTTCATCATGTTCGTTGTCGGCTTCTGCCTGTACAGTTCGATCGTGCTGATCCCGCTCTTCCTCCAGACCCTGATGGGCTATTCGGCCACCGACGCCGGCATGGTGCTGGCCCCCGGCGGCGTGGCCACCCTGATCACCATGCCGTTTGTCGGGGCGGCCCTGGCCAAACGCGACGGCCGCAAAATCGTCATGATCGGCCTCCTGATCGGGGCCTTCGCCATGTTCCTCATGCAGCGCCTGAGCCTTGAGGCATCCTACTGGTCGTTTGTCTGGCCGCGGGTGATCCTGGGGATTGGGCTGGCCATGATCTTCGTCCCCCTGACCACCGTCACCCTCTCCACCATTCCCAAGCCGGAGATGGGCAACGCCACCGGCATGTTCAACCTGTTGCGCAACATCGGCGGCAGCGTGGGCATCGCCATCTCCGCAACGCTACTGGCCCGGCTGGAGCAGTTCTACCAGACCACCCTGGCGGCCAACGTCACACCTTACAGCAGCACGTGGCAGATGCGCTTCACCGGGCTCAAGCAGACCCTGGTGACAAAGGGGGTTGCCTCGGCCCAGGCCGACCAGACCGCCCTGGGCATGGTGTACGGCATGGTCAGGCGCCAAGCCGGTGCCCTGGCCTTCAACCGCATCTATTTCATCATCGGCCTTGCCTTCCTCTCCATCCTGCCGCTCCTGCTGCTGCTCAAGCGCCCTTCGCACCAGGATGGCGGCGGCATGGGGCACTGAAGGTGCGTCACATCACCATGAAAAAAGCCGCCCGTTTCCGGGCGGCTTTTTTCATGGTACTCAGGGCGATACGCTTCTATTTCAGAGGTATTCCTCGAAATAGTCCAGGTCCTTGTGAAAGGTCTCCTGCAGCCGCCACAGGGAAAAGAGCGCCACAGCCATGCAGAGCGCCCCGACGCACAAGGCGCTCCCCTGGATGCCGAGAGGCTTGCGCAGCAGTTGGAACAGGAGGGTGATGGGCACCGTCATGCCGCGCACGAAATTTGGCACGGTGGTTGCCACGGTGGCGCGCAGGTTGGTTCCGAACTGTTCGGCGGCGACCGTGACGAAGATGGCCCAGTAGCCGATGCCGAAGCCAAGCAGGCAGCAGATGCCGTAGAAGGCCGCGGCGCTGATCCCCGCGCCCAGGAAATTGACCGCGATGGCAACGACGGTGATGGCCAGAAAGATCAACACCACCTTGCGCCGGCTTTGCAACAACTGGCTCATGGCACCGCTGGCAAAGTCGCCGAACACCAGTCCCAGGTAGCAGAACATGACGCTATTCCCGGCGTTGACAACCCCCTGGACGTTCAGCACCTTGGCAAACTCGGGGGAAAAGGTGATCAGGACCCCCACCACGAACCAAGAGGGGAGGCCGATCATGATCGAGTGAAGGAAACGCCCGAAACGGTCCGTGCTGGTGAAGAGTGAGAGGAAGTTTCCGCGCCGCACCTGACGTGACTCCATCCCCTTGAACATGCCCGACTCGGCCACCCCCAGCCGCAAGAGCAGGAGCATCAGCCCCAGGACGCCGCCGATCACGAAGGCGCTGCGCCAGTCGAATGCCTTGGCGATGAAATTGGCCAGGATCGCGCCGGAGACGCCGACCGAAGCCACGATCATGGTCCCGTAGCCGCGCATGCTCTTGTGCAGCACCTCGCTCACCAAGGTGATCCCGGCCCCCAGTTCGCCCGCCAGGCCGACACCGGCAATGAACCTGAGGGCGGCATAGGCCTCCATGGAGGTCACCATGGAGTTGGCCAGGTTGGCGACCGAGTAGAGAAAGATCGAGCCGAACATGATCTTCAGCCTGCCCTTGCGGTCACCCAGTATCCCCCACAGGATGCCGCCCAGCAGCATACCGATCATCTGCATGTTGAGCAGTATGACCCCCTTGTCGATCAGTTCCTGACCGGAGATGCCGATCCCCTTCAGGCTCGGGACGCGCACGATGCTGAACAGCACCAGGTCGTAGATATCGACGAAATAGCCCAGGGCCGCCACGATGACCGGCAGGCTGAACACGGTCATTGCCTTCCCCTTTGACATGCCTCCCCCATCCGGTGCACAGGTAGCGCCTACTTTACATCCATGATTTTCAACAACTGCCGCGGCAGCACCTCATTAAGGACTTTGTCGGGAACGGCATGCGGCTGATATTGTGCCATTTCCTTTGAATATTCTGCAAAAAAGCGTTTTCTGCTCTCCTTCAGTTTGTTCAGCAGTTTTACCTTTTCCGCTTTATCCCCGTCCCTGGCAGTTACATAATCCTCGCTAGCCTGGACGATCTCCAGGGCATTGTTCGCAAAGGGAGAGCCTGCTTGAAAATAGAGCTCGTTTCCCTTGTCCCTGATTTTTTCTGATATCTTGGCGAGTTGATACCCACCGTACCTGCTCTCGATTGAGCCGATCAACTGCTCGGCAAGCCCGTTCAGCTCATACGACAGCTGCCTGACCTTTTGCAGTCCCTTATATGCGGCATCTCCGGCAATCTTTTCACGGGTTTCCTGCAAAACCATGGCCTGCTGCATCAGCATGACCCTGCCGGTAACATACGCCGACAACAAGGATGCCACAACGACCAATACCGCTGGAAGCAAAGATATCCTCGATTCTTTCTGCATGACGGTGTTCCCCCTCGAACGCTGCTAGTGCCTGTATTGATTCTCCACCACATATCACAATCTGCTGTTAAATAATATAGTTATCGAATCGACT
>DAIERH010000155.1 GCA_027346925.1 Geobacter sp. | reverse complement strand
CCGATCAAGATTACCGCACTATCGTTTTGACCGCGTATTTTCCCAATCTTCATGCATCGACCTCTCTCCCGGAAAGGGGGTGAAGAAAAAAGGCCGCCTCGTCAGTCTCAACTGACAGAAACGGCCTTTTTTATGGACACATCGAGGCAACTAAGCGCTTTCCCCATGTTTATTTACTACCGTATCCGCCACTTCATGTCAACAACGGACAATCCATGTTGAACATGGCATAGTGGAATGCCCCGTTGCCGCACATCGGTTTAGTTCGGCACTACGGATGCAACTGCTCCCCCCGGAGCGCAGGGATGATTATTGTCTAATTAACTAATCGGCTTTTTAGGAACCGGCTGATTCAGCATATCATGGAAGTCGATAAAATTGGGATTGTACCATCTCCAATATCCATTGATACGACCCCCTGAAACGCAAAAAACCCCGCGCACATCGGGTGCCGGGGTTTTTCGCGACAAGACCGGGGGGCGGTCCGCCCCCCTTTGTTTTATACCTGCACCACTTCCTTGACGCCCGGCACTCTCTCCTTCACGGCGCGCTCGATGCCCATCTTGAGGGTCATGGTGGACATGGGACAACTCCCGCAGGCGCCTTTCAGCCGCACCTTGACGATGCCGTCCTCGGTCACGTCCACCAGTTCCACATCGCCGCCATCGGCCTGCAGACCGGGACGCACCATCTCAAGGACATTTTCAACTTCCGCTTTCATGCTTGTCTCCTTTATCGCTTTGATTGGATTCACCGAAAAAATTCGGATTGCTCCGTCTTCTCCATGATGAATAAAATTTACGATTCTCTCAGCGGCAACCCGGGCTCGGTCAGATGCTCCGGCCGCAGAACCTCCTCCAGTTCCGCCTCGGGCATGAGCCCCCGCTCCAGGACGATCTCGCGGATGGAGCGGCCGCTCGCCACCGACTCCTTTGCCACCTCGGCAGCGGCATTATAACCGATGTACGGGGCCAATACCGTCACCAGCCCCAAGGAATCCATCAGGTAGCGCCGACAGCGCTCCTCATTGGCCTGTATTCCCAGAATACACGATTCGGTAAACTTCTGCACGCAATTCTTGAGTATTTCCATAGAAAACAGAAGATTAAAGGCGATGAGCGGCATCATCACGTTTAACTCCAGCTGTCCGGCTCCGGCCGCCAGCATGACCGCCTGATCGCACCCCAGCACCTGGAAGCAGACCATGTTGGTCATCTCGGCCATGGAGGGGTTGATCTTGCCCGGCATGATCGACGAGCCGGGTTGGATGGCCGGCAGGCGGATCTCGTCCAGACCGGTGCGGGGGCCGGAGGAGAGCAGGCGCAGGTCGTTGGCGATACGCCCCAGGTTGACGGCCGTGCGGCGCAGGGCCGAGGAGAGCGCCAGAAAGGGGTCCATGTCCTGCATGGCGTGGAAAAGGTCGGTGCTGGGGGTGACCGGGAAGCCGGTCTCATCGGCCAGTTCCCGGATGATTTGCCGGATATATGCCGGCTCGGCGTTCAGGCCGGTCCCCACGGCGGTGCCGCCGATGCCCAATTCCAGCAGGGCAGGCAGGCACCCCTCCAGACCCTCGCGGTTGGTGCGGATGGCTGCAGCATAGGCGCCGAACTCCTGCCCCAGGCGGATCGGCACGGCATCCTGCAGGTGGGTGCGTCCGGACTTGAGCACATGGTCGAACGCTTTCGCCTTTGCCGACAGGGCCGACTCCACCCCTTCCAGAGCCTCCAGCAGTGGATCGAGCTGCCTGAGGGAGGCCAGGCGGATGGCGGTGGGGATCACATCGTTGGTGGACTGGGCCATGTTGACGTGGTCGTTGGGGTGCAGGGTGGAGAAATCTCCCCGCGCTTTGCCCAGCAGTTCCAGGGCGCGGTTGGCCAGGACCTCGTTGACGTTCATGTTGTGGGAGGTACCGGCCCCGGCCTGGAAGGGGTCCACCACGAACTGGCCGTCGAACCTGCCGGTAAGGGCCTCGTCCGCCGCCGCCACGATGGCGGTGCCGGCCTCGGCCGCGAGCCGGCCGGTGGCCATGTTGGCCCTGGCCGCGCACTTCTTGATGACCAAGGTGGCCCAGACAAAGGCCGGATGGGGTTTCAGCCCGGAGATGGGGAAGTTGCGCACGGCCCGCGCTGTCTGGGCTCCGTAGTAGGCCGATGCCGGAACCTCCATCTCACCCAGTGTGTCTTTTTCGATACGTGTGCTCATGGTCGCCTCACCTTACGTTGATAACCCTTCCCACTCCCGGTACAGCTCCTCCAGCCGTCCGTTCAGGGCAGCATGGCGCTCCCCCGCCTCGGCGCCGCGCTGGGGGTCGTCGAAAAATCCCGACGAGTTCATCTCCGCCTCCAGCCGACTGATTTCCCTCTCGGTGCGCCCGATCTCCGTCTCGACCTCGCCCAGCCTCTTCTGGCGGGCCTGTTCCTCTCGCTTCTGGCGCTTCTGCTCCTCCCGGTCACGGAGGCGTTCATCCTTGTTCAGGGGTGGGAGCGGAGCAGGTGTCCTGGGTTTTGCGGATTCGAGAAAGGGTTCAGATGGCAGGCGCGTGATACCCGAGGAGTGAGACGTACCCTCGGTACGTTGCAGCGACGAGGATGAGCGTAACGAACCAGATGACCCTTTATCGGATTCGCTCTCCTTCTTCTCCAGGTAGTACTCGTAATCGCCGTAATAATTCTCCAGCCGTCCACCCTCCACCTCTACGATGCGCGTAGCCAGGCCGTTGACGAAGTAACGGTCGTGGGAGACGAACACCACCGTACCGTCAAAGGAACGCAGGGCATCCAGCAGTACCTCCTTGCTGAACAGGTCCAGGTGGTTGGTCGGCTCGTCCATCAGGAGCAGGTTGGAGGGGCGCAGCAGCATCTTGGCCAGGGCCAGGCGGTTGCGCTCCCCCCCGGAAAGGACCCCTACCTTTTTGTGGATGTCGTCCCCGGAGAAGAGAAAGGCCCCCAGGATATCCCGCAACCGGGGCACCATGGCGTAGGGGGCATCGGCATAGAGTTCGTCGTAGGCGCTGCGCTCCGGGTCCAGCACGCTGGCCTGGTCCTGGGCAAAGTAGTCCATCACCACGTTATGCCCCACGATCCGTTCGCCCCCCTGGAACCCGGCCCCGGCCAGCACCGACATGAGGGTCGATTTACCGGCGCCGTTATGCCCCACCAGGGCGATGCGCTCCCCCTTTTCGGCCGTAAAATCGATGCGATTCAGCACGGTGTTGCTGGCGTAGGACTTGGTCAGCCCCTTCAACTCCATGACGATCTTGCCGCTCTTGGGGCCTTCGGGGAACTGGAAGCGGATGCGCTTGCGCTCCGGCGGCAGCACGATCCGCTCGACCTTTTCCAACTGCTTGATGCGCGACTGGACCAGGGATGCCTTGTTGGCCTGGTAACGGAAACGGCGGATAAAGTCCTCGGTCTTCTCCACCTCCTCGTCCTGGCGGCGTTTGGCCTCCCGCAGGGCCGAAACCCGCTCCTCGCGCTGGACGAGATAGGTTGAATAGTTGCAATGATAGTCGGTCAGCGTGTGGTTCCAGACCTCGGCGATGTGGCCGCAGACCCGGTCCATGAAAAAACGGTCATGGGAGACCAGGATCACCGAACCGGGGTAGGAGCAGAGGTATTCCTCCAGCCAGTTGCGGGCCTCGATGTCCAGGTGGTTGGTCGGCTCGTCCAGGAGCAGCACATCCGGCCGTTGCAGCAGGAGCCGCGCCAGGGCGATACGCATCTGCCAGCCACCGGAAAACTCGCCGCAATCCCGGTGCCAGTCGGCCTGGGAGAAGCCCAGCCCCTTCAGCACCGTGCCGATTTCGGCCTCCATGGTGTAGCCGCCCCGATGGCGGAACTGTTCCTGCAACTCGCCGTAGCGGTGCAGCACCTGCCCGTGTTCAGGGGAGTCGTGGGCCAGCCGTTCCAACTCCTGTCCCAGGCGATGCAGCTCCTCCTCCATGGCCAGCAACTCTCCAAGGGCGCTCTTTGCCTCGTGGAACAGCATGCGGCCCGAGGTGACGATGCCGTCCTGGGGGAGATAGGCCGCACGGGCTCCCTTGGCGAACTGGAGTTCGCCCGAGGATGGCTCGGAAAGTCCGGCGATGATCCGCATCAGGGTCGATTTGCCCGCCCCGTTCTCCCCCACCAGGGCCACCCGCTCGCCCTTTTTCAGGTGCCAGGAGATGTTCGTGAAGAGCGGATTACCGGCAAAGTCTTTGGAGAGATTGATCAGTTGCAGCATGGTTGTTGTTGTAGCATACGAGATGCGCTGTCGGCAAGTAACGCGGCGCCGGACCGCTTAGAGGTTGTTGTCGGACGATCGGGGAGTAGATCATCAAGTTTATTTTTGTGTTATCGATTGTACGTGTTACAGTAAACAAACTAAGGTCCCATGGCCCGGCCCGGCTTATCAATCAGACACCCAAGGTGGTTCCTCCGTCATGAAGGGCGCAACGCCGCTGCACAACAAATTTTTCCTGGGCAGGCAGCCGATCCTGGACTCCCAGCAGGAGATCGTGGGCTATGAGCTCCTGTTTCGTTCCACCGAAAGGAACGTGAGCGAATACGAGAGCCAGGACCAGGCCAGCATGAGCGTCATTGCCAGCGCCCTGGCCGGTTTCGGCTTCCGCGAGGTGCTGGGGGACAAGCTCGGGTTCATCAATGTCACCGAAGAGGTGTTGCTGTCCGACATGGTCGAGATCCTTCCCCACGAGCAGACCATCCTGGAGCTGCTGGAATCGGTGCGTCTGAGCGGCGTGGTGCGGGAGCGCTGCCGGGAACTGAAATCCAAGAGTTTTCGCATCGCCCTGGACGACCATATCTATGCGCCGGAGCACGAGGGGTTGTACCGCTTCGTGGATGTGGTCAAGATCGACATCCTGGAGACCCCCCGGGAGCTGCTGCCGGAGATCGTCACCGCGTTGCGCCGGTTCCCGGTCAAACTCCTGGCGGAGCGCGTGGAGACCGTGGGGCAGTTTCAGGACTGCCTGGAGCTGGGATTCGACCTTTTCCAGGGGTATTTCTTTGCCCGGCCGGTGGTCTTGAACCGCAAGGGTCTCGAACCATCGCAGATGGTCATGCTGCGACTGCTTTCCTGCCTTCGGGATGAAGCCGAACTGGACGAGATCCAGGAGGTCTTCCGCAATGCCCCCGAACTCTCCTACAACCTGCTGAAACTGGTCAACTCGGTGCATATCGGCCTGCGGGAGAAGATCAAAAGCCTCCGCCACGCCATCATGATCCTGGGGCTGGACAAACTGCGCCGCTGGGTGCAACTGGCCGCCTTTGCCAGTTCCGACAGCCGGGGGATCAACAATCCCTTGTTGGAAATGGCCGCCGTGCGGGGGCGCCTGATGGAATACCTGATCATGGAGCGCTACGGGCTCCGCCGCGGCAGCGACCCGGTCGAGGCGGCCTTCATGACCGGCATCCTGTCGCTGATGGATACCCTTTTTGAAACATCCCTGGAAGAGATCCTCAAGGAATTGCACCTGAGCGATGAGGTCGTATCCGCGCTGCTCTACCGCCAAGGGGAATTGGGCACCTTGCTGGCCCTGGCGGAGACGCTGGAACAGGCGAACTTCGGTGAGGTTCAGGAGTTGGTGGAAAAGACCGACATCCCGCTTGCCATGCTGCTTGCCGCGCAACTGGACGCCTTCAACTGGCGCGCCAGCGTCATGGCCGACAAGGAGTGATCCGGGCACGCCCCCCGGCCAT
>DAIERH010000154.1:2579-5716 GCA_027346925.1 Geobacter sp. | reverse complement strand
GGATGTGGCCTTTTCGCCAGGGCTGCGTAAGTCTTCGGAACCCGCTTGTGCGGCGTAGCGCTGCTACGCCTCCGCGGGGTCCCTCGACAGCCTTGCCCTGACAAAAAATCCGCATCCGACAAGTTGAACCATTTGATTTGTTAACCCTTAAAAATTGCTTCTCTCTCTTTTGCCTTTGCTCTGTGTCACTGTGTCTCTGTGGCAGATTGTGCCTTTGCTTTTATCGTTATCGTCTATGCAGTCCGCATTCCTTGTGTTCCGCATTCTCCCACCACCAGCGTCCTGCCCTGGCATCCTCCCCTGCTTTGACCGACCTGGTGCAGGGGGCGCAGCCGATGGAGCGGTACCCCTGGCTGTAGAGCCGGTTCCTGGGGAGGCGGTGTTCGTCGGTGTAGCCGATGAGTTGTTCCTCGCTCCAGTCGATAAGCGGGTTGATCTTTATGATACCGCCGTTAAGGGCGTCGGTCTCGATGGCCAAAAGGCTCGTGCGGGTGACACCCTGTTCGCGGCGCATGCCGGTCACCCAGCCGGAGAGTCCCCTGAGGGCGCGCGATAGCGGCTCCACCTTGCGGATGGCGCAGCAGGCGTGGCGCTTGTCCAGGGACTCGCGGAAGGAGAACAGCCCCTCGACCCGCTCCAGGTGCTCGACCTCGTCATGGCGCGGGAAGTACCAGTCAATGGCCAGCTTGTAGCGCTCAACCAGGGCATCTGCCACCTCGTAGGTCTCCTCGTTCAACCGGCCGGTGTCAATGGCAAAAACGCCCAGCTTCAGTCCGGCCTGATGGGCGATATGGATGATGGCCACATCCTCCAGGGAGAAGGAGCATGCCAGGGATACCGGGCCATTGGCCGCATCGATGCCGGCACGGAGGATTTCCGCCGGGGTGGCGTTTATGGGGAATTGCGGAGTGCGTGCGTTCATATCGGCTTCCTTGGATAGTGTGTGTCGCGTCAGATCCTGAATCCGACCATTGGCCAGACCAGGTATGCCGACCCCAGGAACAACAACCAGGATATCGCCATGATCACTGCGCCGGGGACGATGATGTCACGGCTCTTCAGGTACCCCGAGCCATAGGCGATGGCCGTGGCCGGGGTTCCCATGGGGAGGCAGTAGGCCAGCCCGGCTGGCAGCGCTATGGCCAGGGTCATCACCCGCGGGTCCATGCCCGTGCCTTTTGCCAGGCTCAGCCCGATCGGCATCAGGATGGCAACCACCGCCGCATGGCTGATGCACTCGGTCAACAGGATCGCAACCAGGGAAATGGTGGCAATGATCGCGAACCGGGACGGGGAGAATGCCGCCAGCCCCCTGTTGACGAGCCAGAGGGCGGCACCGCTCTTTTCCAGGGAACTGGCCAGGGCAATGGAACCGCCGTACATGATCACGATCCCCCAGTTGACGTATTCCTCGATCTTCTGCCAGGAAACCACCCTGAAGGTAAAGAGGGCCGCGGCGGCCAGGATTGCCATGTTGGCAAGCCCAACCCTTTCTCCGAACAGCATCCACCCGCTGACGGTCATGACCATGACGAGCGCGGTGATAAGTTCATTGGCGCCCACCTTTCCCGTTTCCAGGCGTTTTCGATTGAGGTAGTGCAGTCCCTTGTCCACGTTAGCCACGTCAACGGGAAAGAATCTGACCAGGAGCAGGTAACCGACAACAAGAAGCGGCGCCACGATCGTGGCCGCAGCCATGGTCCACTCGAAAAAGCTGAAGGTCAGGCCCGTACTCTCCCGCAGCATCCCGACGGCAAGGGGTGCCCGGGCCCCGCCGAGAAAGGTGGCTATGCCGCCGATGATGCAGCCCCACGCGATGGACATGAACAGCAGGCGGGCATAACTGCTCTTTCCGGCCTTGAGGCCTAGGCTTTCGGTGATCTCCGCCACCACCGGGAAGAGCATGGCGGCAACGGCATGTTCGCTCATGCAGAAGGAGAGGCCGGCGGCAAGGAGAAAGACCGTCAAAGCCAGGCGCCGCGGCGTGCTGCCGAAGCGGACCAGCATGGCCCGGGCCAGCCGGGCCGAAAGCCCGGTCCCGGTCATGGCGGCTGCCAGGATAAAGGCGCCGAGGATGAAAAAGACCGCCTCGTTGCCGAACAGCGCATAGGTCTGCTTTGCACCCATGATGCCGGTCAAGGGGAGCATGACCATGGCAAGCAGCGCGGTTACGGCAATGGGAAGAAACCCCGAGACCCAGAGGAATATCGTGGCACCGAACAGGATCAGGGCATGGTAACCGGTTGGAGTGAGCCCGGCCGGCGGGGCCAGCCTGGACAGTATAAACAGGACCAGCACCAGCGCCGCCAGCGCCTGGTACCGTGCGGTACGGTCCACAACGATGAGCCAGAGCGGCCTGGTGTCGATCTTGAGCGGTTTGTCGATAAGGGTGGGTTCCATCAGAGCCCCGCCGAATCCAGAGAATCATTCACGGACTTCACCCGCAGGTGACGCCGCAGATCCGAGGCCGCCAGCAAATGCCGGTCGTGAATCCTGTTGATGAGCCCCCGCAGGCGCCCCGTGGTCTCCGCCGGCACAAGCGGCGTCATCAGGGAGATCAGGGGAAGAAACGGTTGCACGGTTGCGTGATGCCGCTCCCAGCCGGTCGCGAGACGTTCGAAGACTGCGGCGACGGCCTCGTACGGGTAGTGGACTGCCTGCACGGAGAGCGCTACCAGCGGCATGACGCCGGCATTCAGCAGTACATCGATTGCGTCCGCGACCGAGACGGGAGGCTCCGGCCCCACCACCAGGGTCGAAGCCGCCGACCAGCGGGGGAACAACTGCCCGGCCGCGAGCAGGGCGGCACGAAACTCCTGCCCCGCGCCGCCCCGTTCCCCCGCCAACGACGGAACCGCATCCGGGGCCGAGATATCGAGAATGTCCACCCCCGCGGCATAGGCCCGTTCGATGATCCGCTCAGAAGCGGGATACTCCAGCCTCCCCATCAACCTGACATTGAAGTTTTTCTTGATCTGCCGAGCCAGTTCCTCGCCGCGATGAAAACCGTCCCTGGCCCCGAACGACAGGTGGAACAGGTCGGTCGATTCCATGCAGAAGCTCTCGAACATGGTTTCCAGGGTCTCGTTGACGGCGAGATCTCCCCCCACGAAAAAGACCTTGCCGTCCCGGCGCAA
>DAIERH010000154.1:0-2480 GCA_027346925.1 Geobacter sp. | reverse complement strand
ACCGGGTTTGCCGGTGTAACCGGCCGGGCCATGATGGTATGGAGTTTTTGTTCGTCAATGATCATGGTCATGGCACTGTGCTCCGTCCACTCCGCGCTGCCCGGCGGGTTGGGACATGCGTCTGTTCACCCGAGCCGGCGCACCGTTTCCAGCAACTCCTCAAGGGTCAGCATCTCCCCGCTCTTTTGTCCCAACCCGGCCTTGGTGCGGCGATACAGGTCAAAGCGCGGCTCCTTTTGTCCGCCTTCCGTCGTGACCAGCCGGGAGGTCACGATGCCGACGTCCGCAAGCTGGGGCTGGGTGCAGGAATTGGGGCAGCCCGAGACGGCCCAGGTCAGTTTCGCCCCCTCCGGACCCAGGCTATCCATGACTGCCCGGGCCACATCGCGGGTGGGAGCAAGGCCGGCCAGGCATTCGTGGTTGCCGGGGCAGACGCGGAAGACGGTCGGCCCGGGCAGCGAGACCCGGTTGAAACCGGCCTCCTCCAGCTCCCTGCCCGCCGCTGCCCCATCAATGCCGTTTGCGGGCAGAAAAGCCAGGTTCTGGTCAGGGGTCACCATCAGCGCGCCCCCGGCCCGGGAATCTGCGAAATCGGCCAGCATGCGGAGTTCGCTGCTCGAGAGCAGGCCGGCGAAGAGACGCGCCTCAAGTCGCTTCCGGTCATCCATGGGGGGGAGCAGGTTATCCGGCAGGCCGCCAACCGGCGGCAACTCTTCCATAGCGCACGGCTGTGCCTCGATCCGGCGGCGCAGTTCCTCCTCGCCGACCTCGCCTGCCAGGTATTTCAGCCGCTTGCCCGCCGGGACGTGGGCGGCATAGACCGTCACGATGGCCTCAACGAGCGGGATGATGCGCCGCTCATCCACCCCTTCGGCCAAGAGAAAGGCGGGCCGTGGCTCCCGTCCCAGGCCCCCCGCCACCCAGACGTCATAACGGGCATGCCCCCCCTCCAACCGGGCCAGCACCAGCCCCACGTCCTGGATCAGGTGCCTGCCTTCGGCCACGTCGGCCTCGATGCCGATCTTGAACTTCTTGGGCAGGCGTTCGAAGCGCGGATTCCCGGTAAAGTGCCGCTGGAGACGCCGCGCCATTGTTTCAAGGGCAGGAAATCCCTGTGAGCCCTGGCTGGCGCAGGTTATCCCGCGCACCGCTCCGCCGCAGGCCCCCCGCGACGTGAGGCCGACCTTGGCCAGTTCCCGCTTCACGGCGGGGAGATCTGCCTCCCGAAGCCAGTGGATCTCCATGCTGCCGCGCGTGGTCAGATGGATGCCCCCTTGGCCGAAATCCCGAGCTATCGTCGCCACGCCGCGCGCCTGCTGGGCGGAGATCACCCCGGCCGGCAGCTTTACCCGCTGCATGAAATAGCCTTCCTGGCGCTGTCTGTAGATACCGTCAAGCCGATAGTCCCTGATCTCGGTCGTCATGTGTCCCTCCGATTGTTTTGGATACAACCTGAGCGAGAGTAGCCATGAAGGCGTCTCGGATTCAGGTATAAAAAAAGGCCGAGGGCTGTCCCGTGGGACATGCTTCCTCGGCCTCCGGTGTTTCCGGTCAGCTCGTTATTTCGGTGCTGCTTCAGGTCGTTTCAGATACCGCCGCCATCCATATTGGCCTGACGGCTCAACCTGATCTTCTCGTTCCTGTCCACCTGGATCACCCGTCCGTCCTGCACCACCAGGGTGACGGTCCCGAAACGGATCGATTCGAGCGCCTCACGCACCACCTGTTCCAACTCCCGATTCCACGGGTCGCTGGATGTCCGTCGCTGCGGGGCGGCCATCATAGCCCCTCGAACAGTGCGGTGGAGAGATAGCGCTCGGCCCCGTCCGGCAGAATGACCACGATGGTCTTGCCGCTGAATTCGTCCAGCCTGGCCAGACGGACGGCAGCGGCAGCGGCGGCGCCGCCCGAGATACCCACCAGCAGTCCTTCCTCCTTGGCAAGGCGCTTGGCGAACTCGATGGCCTCGTTGCTCTCCACCTGCTCGACCCGGTCAACGACCGTGAGGTCAAGGGTGTCGGGGATGAATCCGGCTCCGATGCCTTGGATCTTGTGAGGCGCCGGTTTCAACTCCTGGCCCGCCAGTTTCTGGCTGATGACCGGGCTCTCCCTGGGCTCCACCGCCACGGAGATGATCTTCCTGCCCCTGGTATTCTTGAGGTAGCGCGATACCCCGGTGATGGTGCCGCCGGTGCCGACGCCGGATACGAAGACATCCACCTTGCCGTCCGTATCGTTCCATATCTCGGGACCGGTGGTCTTCTCGTGGATCTCGGGGTTGGCCGGGTTCTTGAATTGTTGCGGGATAAAGTATCTCCGGGGGTCGGAGGCGGCGATCTCCTCGGCCTTGGTAATGGCGCCCTTCATCCCCTCGGCCCCGGGGGTCAGGATCAGGTTGGCGCCCAGGGCGGCCAGCACGCGTCGGCGCTCGATACTCATGGTCTCGGGCATGGTCAGGGTCAGCTTGTAGCCGCGGGCCG
>DAIERH010000153.1 GCA_027346925.1 Geobacter sp. | reverse complement strand
TCTCCAACGGGGCGGTCAACGCGCCCGAGCGGCCGCGCCAGGCCCTGGCGGACAACCGGCCGGTCAGCCTGGACGAGGCGATGGATGCCCTGCTGGAGCGGCTGGCGGAATTCCTGGAACTCAACGGTCCCGCCAGCCTGGCCATCGTCGGCTCCCCCCGCATGTCCCTGGAGGGGAACATCATGGCAGCCCGCTTGCGGGAACTGCTCGGTGCCGGCACCCTGAGCTACTTCGACGACAAACTCCAGGCCGAACGGACCATGGAGGCGGTTTCACTGCTGACCACTGCCAATGCCGCTTCGCTGGCGGATGTGCGCACGGCCGACCTGGTGGCGGTCTTGGAATGTGACCTGCGGGCTGTGGCCCCCATGATGGCCCTGGCAGTGCGCCAGGCTTGGCGCAACGGAGCGCGGGTGTACGTGGTGGAGGAGACGGACTACGCCCAGGGGAGGGGATGCGGGCTGAGCGAAGTCGAGGCCAGGGCTGAACAGGAGAAAGGGCTGCTTTTCGAATTCGTATCGGCCAACTCCCTGGGTGAGGTCCCCCTGACAGAGGCCGCCCGGCCGGTGATCATCTGCGGCATCAGCCGCAAGGGACCGGATACCATTAAGGAGATCGCCTCGCTCATGGCTCCTCCCCAAAAATCCCCTTCAGGCCCGTTGTTTGGGGCCTTTGACACAGGGGGGGGGCAAGCCGCTGCCCTACCGGAGTTGAAACTCGCCTTCATCCCGCACGGCCCCAATGCCTTCGGCTGCGCCCTGCTGGCCCGGGAACATGGCGCGGTGCCGTTCTCCCGGGCCCTGGCGGAGGGGAGGACCAAGGGGTTGATCAGCTTCGAGGCCGACCTGTCCCCGGAGATGACGACAGGGATCAGGGTGCTGGCGGCTGCCGATTGGCGGCCGACCGCACTGCTTTCGCAAGCCGAGATCGTCCTGCCCGCCGCCGCCTGGGTGGAACAGGAGGGCACCTTTGTCAATAACGAGGGACGTGCCCAGCGTTTCAGGCAGGTCATGCAGCCGGGCCTGCCCATCAAGGGGCTCGACCCGGCCGGGCATCCGCCCCGTGTGCACCGCACGACACCACCCGGCGGGGCTATCCTCCCCTCGTGGCGGATAGCGGGGGACCTGCTGGAGCGGCTGAGTGGAGAGCAGGCCGGGGAGCCGCTTTCCGGGTCCTGGGAACGGTTGCGGGGCTTGAACGCGGAGGGGGAAGGTGCGGTTTACCGGGCAAGCGCATGGTGCCTCAACGGGCTGGAAAGACATTAACCCGGTTCACCGGGGATGAGGCCAATCACTGATCGAGTTCAGCCCAAGTATCCAGCATATATATCCATTTGAGAGAACGTCATGTCACATGAACCATCCAAGGCTTTTGTAGAATTCGACCTTTCAATCCATATCTTCACCGTTTCCGCGACCCTTGTCGGCGTCTGCCTGACCGTCATCGGAATCATGAGGCACCTCGACAGGAGGGCGCAGCAGTACGGACAGGAACTTCTCGCACTTGATGCCCTCCTTTTCCTCATCTGTTGCCTTCTTTCCTACCTTGGGCTAAAGGCCCGCCTAGGGAGGCATAAACGCCTTTGGACGAGTATTGCCGACAACCTGTTTATCGGGGCCCTTTCCCTGATGGTGCTCATCTGCGGACTCATCGTGTATGAGTTTGTCTAGCTTTTTTGCGGGCGGAAACGGTGGCCCGGATTCATTGACATCACAATCGAGGTAACCACATGAAAACAGCAATCCTGATGATGGCTCACGGCAGCCGCATCCCCGAGGCCAACGATGCCGCCCGCCAGGTGGCGCGGATGGTGCGGGAGATGACCGGCTTCGAGATCGTGGAGGTCGCGTTCCGCGAACTGCACGAACCGAACATCCAGGCGGGGATCGATGCCTGCGTGGCACGCGGCGCCGGGCGCCTCCTGCTGATGCCCTATTTCCTCTTCATGGGGGCCCACGTGCGGCACGACCTGCCCGAGGAGATCGAGGAGGCCCGGAAACGGCACCCCGGCCTGATCATGGAGATGGGGACGCACCTGGGCGTGCACCGCAAACTGGCCGAGGTGGAGACTGAACGGATAGGCGAGGCCCTGGACCGGCTGGGGTGGCGCTGATGGACTCCCTGACCATGAGGCCGGAAGAGATCGAGGCCGAGTCTTTCCGCATCATCGACTGCGAGGTGGGGGAGCACGACTGGCCCGAGCCCCAGTGGCAGGTGGTGCGCCGTGCGATCCACACCAGCGCCGACTTCGAGTATAGCCGGACCATGATTTTCTCCGAGGGGGCCGTGGAACGCGCCATCAAGGCCATCAGGGACGGGGCGGCCATCGTCACCGACACCACCATGGCACTGTCCGGCATAGCCAAGGCCCGCCTGGCCCCCTTTGGCTGTACGCTCTCCTGCCATGTGGCCGACCCGGACGTGGCCGGGCAGGCCAGGCATGAGGGCATCACCCGCTCCATCGCCGCCATGCGCAAGGCCGTGGCCGCTACCCCCGGCGCACTCTTCGTGATCGGCAACGCCCCCACGGCCCTGTTCGAACTGCTGCGTCTTATCGGCGGGGGCACGGCCGAACCGGCCCTCGTCATCGGCCTCCCGGTCGGCTTCGTGGGCGCCGAGGAGAGCAAGAACGCCCTGGCCGCCATGGGCGTTCCGGTCCCGTTCATCACCAACATGGGGCGCAAGGGCGGCTCCAACGTGGCGGCGGCCGTGGTCAATGCCCTGGCGATCCTGGCCGGACAGGAATAACCTTAACTGCATCTGCCACAGAGGTCACAGAGATAGGCTCAAACAAAGGTAATTGCAGGTTAAAACTTTTAAAAAGCCTTTATTCGATTATTTCCTTTCCTCTGTGAACTCTGTGTTCTCTGTGGCAAAGGTTTTCGGCTTCCGGCTTTACCCTGGATAAGGCATAATGGCAAACATCATCCTATTGGCAATCTGTCTCGCAGCCGGCATCGGCCTCAGAAAGACCGGCCGCTTCCCCGCCGCCACCCCGGCGGCACTGAACGGCTTCATCATCCACATCTCCCTGCCGGCCCTGGCCATCCTGCATATCCACAACCTCAAGATCGATCCGTCGCTGGCGCTCACCGCCGCCATGGCCTGGCTTCTGTTCGGCTGCGCCTGGACGCTGTTCGCCATCGCCGGCAAGGTACTGAACATGGATCGGCGCAGGATCGGGGCCCTGGTGCTGGTGGCCGGGCTGGGCAACACCTCCTTTGTGGGCCTGCCAATGATCGAGGCCTATTACGGCAAGGAATACCTGGGTATCGGCATCATCGCCGACCAACTGGGCTCCTTCATGGTGCTCTCGACCCTCGGCATCCTGGTAGCCACGCTCTATTCGTCGGGCAGCACCTCCCCCCGCCAGATGGCCCGCAAGATTCTGATGTTTCCGCCCTTCCAGGCCCTGATCCTGGCGTTCTTCCTCCGGCCGCTCCCCTTTCCCGCCTGGTCTGTCGTAATCCTGGAAAAGCTGGGCAGCACCCTCACGCCCCTGGCCCTGGTTTCGGTGGGGTTCCAGCTCCAGTTCGGCGGCCTGAGGGAGGTTCTGAGGCCGCTCTCGGCCGGGCTGGCCTACAAGCTGCTCCTGGGACCGGCCTTGATCTATCTGCTGTATGTCACCCTGCTGGGCGCCACGGGCACCGTCACCCAGGTAACCATCTTCGAGGCCGCCATGGCGCCCATGATCACCGCCGGCATCATCGCCGTGGACCACGACCTTGAGCCGCCGCTGGTGGCCATGCTGGTGGGGATCGGCATACCGCTCTCCTTTGTGACGCTCCATTTCTGCCACCTGTTCCTGACGGGCATGCCATGAGAAAACCTCTCCGCCACGGCTATACCACCGGAGCCTGCGCCGCGGCCGCCGCCAAGGGGGCGGCCCTGATGCTGGCCCGTCAGGAGGCGGTCGCCGACGTCGTCATCGACCTCCCGGCAGGTGTGTCCGCCAGCTTTACGTTGCACGGGCAGGAATCCGGCCCAGGCTCGGCCGCATGCTTCGTGATCAAGGACGCCGGCGACGACCCGGACGTGACCAACGGGGCCGAGGTGCATGCGCGGGTATCCCTCACCCCAGCCATCTCCCAAGGGGAGAGAGAGCAGATAATCACTATCACCGGCGGCACCGGCATCGGCAGGGCCACCAAGCCGGGGCTGGCGGTTGCGCCGGGCGAATGGGCCATCAACCCGGTCCCGCGCCGGATGATCGACGAAGCGGTACGGGAGGTGTTCCCCCAGGGGGGGGTGCGGGTGGAGGTATCCATTCCAGATGGCGAGGAGCGGGCCATGAAAACCCTCAACGCCCGCCTCGGCATCGTGGGCGGGCTCTCCATCCTCGGCACCTCGGGCATTGTCCGCCCCATCTCGGCCAAGGCCTGGACCGACACCATCGACGCGGCCCTGGACGTGGCCCGGGCCTGCGGCAGCGCCACCGTGGTCCTCTCCACAGGAAGAACCAGCGAGATGGTGGCGCAAAGACAGTTCGATGTTCGATGTTCGATGTTCGATGTTGAGAACCAAGAACCTGGAACCTCGAACCTCGAACCGCCTCCCGAACCGCTCCCCGAGGAAGCGTACGTGATGATGGGCGACCACGTTGCCCATGCCTTGGCCGCCTGCGTTCAACGCGGTTTTGACCGTCCCATCATCGCCTGCCAGTTCGCCAAGCTGCTCAAGATCGCCTGCGGTCACGGGAACACCCACGCCGTTGCCTCGGAACTCGACCTTTCCCGCCTCCGGACGTGGGCCGAGGGGGCGCACCTCCCCGCTCCCCTGCGGGCCATCATCTCCCGGGCCCACACCGCCCGGGAGATAGCCCTGGAAAGCGGTTTTGACCGGGCTCTGCTGGAGGTGGTCTGCAGCCACGCGCGGATCGCCGCATACGGTCATGCGCCCGGCACACGGGCCGAGTTTCTGGTGGCCGACTATGCCGGAAACAGCGTCTATTACAGCGGTTGAACGCCTCCGGCACACACTTTTTTCTCCCCATCCGCCAAAAATATGCTAGTATTTCGATTTCTTTACGTCGCGCACACAGGAGGTTGCCATGCCACAATTCTTCGAAGGACAACTTGAGGCCAAGGGGCTCAGGTTCGGCATCATCGTCAGCCGTTTCAACAGCTTCATCTGCGAACGTCTGCTGGAAGGGGCGGTGGATGCCCTGCTCCGCCACGGAGCGGACGACAAGGCCATCCATGTCGCCCGGGTGCCGGGCGCGTTCGAGATCCCCCTGGCTGCCAAGAAGCTGGCCGAGACCTGCCGGTATGACGCCATCATCTGCCTGGGCGCGGTCATCCGCGGTTCAACGCCCCATTTCGACTACGTGGCGGCCGAGGTCTCGAAGGGCGTGGCCTCGGTCTCGCTGGAGAGCGGCGTACCGGTCGCCTTTGGCGTGCTGACCACCGACACCATCGAGCAGGCCGTGGAGCGGGCCGGCACCAAGGCCGGCAACAAGGGGTTCGAGGCCGCCGTCACCGCCATCGAAACCGTCAACCTGCTGAGGGCCCTCAAATAATGGGATTACGACGGGAAGCGCGCGAACTGGCGCTGCAAATGCTCTATGCCCTGGACGCGAATCCCTCCGCCGGGTTAGCCGAGACCCTGCTGACCTTCCGTGAGGAACAGACCGAGGTCGTGGCCCGGGTGCGGGAGTTTGCCGAGGCATTGGTGCGGGGCGTGCTTGACCGGCGCGAAACCATCGACAACGCCATCAAGGCCCGCTCCAGGAACTGG
>DAIERH010000152.1 GCA_027346925.1 Geobacter sp. | reverse complement strand
AGTTCGGTGGCGATGGGGGCGATGATCATGGCCAGCACAAAGGGTGAGATCCCCAGTTGCAGCGAGATGATCTGCACCTTTTCCACGAAGATGTACGAACCCCACACGATCAGAAGCAGGGAACCGAGCACCTGGGTTACAATGATTGCCATGTGGGGGTCATGGGATTTGGGGGCGAAGTAGCACGGATCCAGGTCCGCCTCCTCCACGACATGACAGGAGTTGTTCTCGCATCTAAGTGTCTTGAGCACATAGCCGCCGTAGATCAGGAACAGCACCAGGGCGATGAAGGTCTTGATCACCGGGTGCCCCCCCAGGAAGGTGGCGGCGATGGCCAGGGCATAGAGTGCCAGGAAATACTCCATGTCCCGCCGCATGACCATGGTGTCCACCCGCATGACCGGGTAATCCTCCCGCTTGCGCCGGTTGAGCATGACCGCCACCCCGCTGATGCAAAAGGCGAGGGTGCCCAGCATGAAGGGGGCGCCGATGATGGCGCCCACGCCGATCTCGTGACCGGCGGCCTTTGAGCCGAACAGGATGGCGATGATCGGCACCAGGGTCTCAGGCAGTGCGGTGCCCACGGCGGCAAAGATGCTTCCCACTGCGCCGTCGGAGAGGTTCATCTTCTTGCCGAACCACTCCAGGCCGTTGGTGAAGACCGTGGCCCCCAGGAGGATGATCCCCAGGGCCACCAGCAGCAGAATCCAGTTGAGCATGACCAATTCTCCACTATTGAAAAGAGCGGCATTGCTGCTGCTCCCGCTTATACACCATTTTGACCGCCTTTGCCACCATTCAAGGCAGCCCGATTACATCTCCACCCGCGTCACGACCCCTTGCAGCTTGGCGGCAGGGAGCTTGTTGAACTGCACGAAATTCGGCGTCAGCTTCTTGATGCTGGAGAATGCCTTCCAGATCGGGTTGACGGTGGCGATGTCCTCCACCCCGTAGAAGATGACCTTTTCCAGGACCCCTTCTCGCTTCAGCAACTGTTCGATGTCGAAAATCTCCATGTAGCCCGCCCTGATCTCCAGTCCGTCCAACCCGGTGCCCAGGCCGGCCTTCAGGTGGCTCTTCAGCCCATAGGGCTCATCGGTGCGAACGATGGATATCAGCACGTTGCGCTCGTAGATGATGTTGCTGCGGATGATGCAGTGGACCAGGTAGGGAGGGATGGTGATCCACTCCTTGACGAAAAACAGCGCCGTGCCGGGGATGGTGCGCCCCTTGCCGTAGATCTGCTCGTAGCTGATGAGAAAGGTGTCCAGGTCGAGGGGCCGCAGGGCCTGGTAGAGGGCGCGCTGGCCGTTGGTCCAGATCAGGATGGCCCCCAGCGGGATCGAGGCCAGGATCAGCGACCAGTAGCCGCCGTGTGGCAGTTTGTAGAGGTTGGAGATCAGGAAGACGAAGTCCGCCATTGTCACC
The DNA here is from genome assembly GCA_027346925.1 of Geobacter sp. GTDB lineage: Bacteria > Desulfobacterota > Desulfuromonadia > Geobacterales > Pseudopelobacteraceae > JACPFJ01. The sequence goes on along the minus strand of DAIERH010000152.1, from coordinate 4,332 downwards.
AGGAGCGCCACCGGCACCTTCCATTTCTTGGTGGTGCGGGCAAAGATCATGGTCATCATGATGCCGGTGATGGCCATGGTTCCCGTGACCGCCAGGCCGTAGGCCGCTGCCAGGTTCTCCGATTTCCGGAAGATCAGCATGATCATGATCACCAGGATCAAGAGCAGCCAGTTGACCGCGCCGATGTATATCTGGGACTTGAGGTGATGGGAGGTGTAGTCCACCTTGAACAGGGGGAGGATGCGGGTGGTGATACCCTGGTAGACGATGGCGAACACGCCGCTGATCATCGCCTGGGATGCGATGATGGTGGCCAGGATTGTCAGTATCAGGAAGGGGACGTACAACAGCGGCGCCTCCCACTGGATCATGCCGAACAGTGTGTTCTTGGTGTCCGGATGCAGGATCGTGAAGGCCCCCTGTCCCATGTAATTTATGACCAGGGCCGCAAAAACGAAGTACCAGGCGCGCCTGATCGGCTTGCGTCCCAGGTGGCCCATGTCGGCGTAGAGCGCCTCGCCACCGGTGGCGCACAGGATCACCTCGGAAAGGACGAAGAAACCGGCCAGGCCGTTTTTGACCAGAAAAGAGATGGCATGGTGGGGACTGACGGCGGCGATGATGCCGGGGTACGCGATCATGGCCATGATGCCGGAAAGGGTCAGGGAGACGAACCAGGCGATCATGATCGGGCCGAAGGCGTTGGCCACCTTGTCGGTCCCCTTGAACTGGAATACGAACAGGATGATGGCGATGACGGCGGCGATCAGGATGATGGCGTTCTGGCTGAGGCCGCTCAGGGAAGGGATCAACAGCGCCCCCTCCACGGCCGACAGGATCGAGATTGCCGGGGTGATGACGCCGTCACCCAGGAGCAGGGCCACGCCCAGGTAGGAGAGGAAGGTGACGAAGGCCATCCGGCGTCCCGATTTGATCATGCGCACCAGGATTTCGCGCAGCACGATGGTGCCACCTTCCCCCTTGCGCGAGAGGCTCATGGCCAGCAGGGCGTACTCGATGTTGACCAGGATCATCAGGGTCCAGACGATCAGGGAGATGATGCCGAAGATGTTTTCCCGGGTCGGCTGGGTCAGGGCGATGATGACGGTCAGGGTATAGATCGGGCTGGTGCCGATGTCGCCGAACACCAGTCCCATCGCTTTGATGATGCCGCCCCAGTAGGAGCCGGCCTCGCCATGTTTCATGTGACGCCTCCGAATGATTGCGTGGTGCCCAAATAAAAAAATGCCGCCGGCCGAAGCCAGCGGCATCCATCTCGCTGTCCCATGCCCTCCCAGATGCCTACGAGGTTAGCTGACGGGCTCGAGACTGAAAGTTCTCTATCCGGAAACGGTTCCTGCCGTCTCACCCGGAATTCGCCCCGACTGACCGGGTCCCCCGCATCCGTTCCACGCTGAACGGATCTCGGCTGCTGCAGGTGCAGATTCTACTCGAGTTGTCCGTCATGTCAAGAAAACATCAAGAAGCATCTAAAATACATCAAGAACGCATCAAGGGAACGCCGGGGCACGAATGAGGTTTTCCTCCCGCCCCAAACCTGCTACACTGCCGCTTTCATTCTCTGGAAGGAGAGGAAGCGCGGTCGATGGGCGAAAAGATAATTGCTCTGAAGGTGGATGTGGATACCTACGCCGGGACGAGGGACGGCGTGCCGCGCCTCTTGGAGGACATGCGGCGCTTCGGTGCGCGGGCCACCTTCTACTTCTCCATGGGGCCGGACAATACGGGAAAGACCCTGCGCCGCATATTCACGCGCAAAGGGTTTCTCAAAAAGGCGTTGCGCTCCGGAGCGCCCTCGGCCTATGGTATCCGCACCATGCTCTACGGCACGCTCCTCCCCGCACCCATGATCGCCTCCTCCTTTCCCGATGCGCTGCGGGAAACGGAACGCCAAGGGCACGAGGCCGGCATCCACTGCTGGGATCACGTCAAGTGGCACGACTACCTTCCCTGGTTTCCCAAACATCTGACCGCCATGGAACTGGGCCGGGCCGGCGCCCTGTTCGAGGAGATCTGCGGCCACCGGGCCATCACCACGGCAGCGCCGGGCTGGACGGTCTCGCCCGACTCCCTGGAGGTGCAGGATGCCATGGGACTCTCCTTTTGCAGCGACGGCAGAGGCTCCCACCCCTTTTACCCGGTCATGGACGGTCGACGCTTCAGGACCCTGCAGGTCCCCACCACCCTCCCCACCGCCGACGAGATCCTGGGGGAGAACGGCATCACCCCCGGGAACATCCATGACTACTACCTGGACAGCCTGAAGGACGGACTCAACGTACTGACCATCCACGCCGAGTTGGAAGGAGGCGCCATCAGGGCCTCGTTCGTGCGCCTGCTTGAACGCCTGGCGGCCGACCGCATCCCCGTCATCACCCTGGGTGAGGCGGCCGGCCGGATCGGTGGGGCGCCCGCCTGCCGGCTGTACATGGGGGAAATCCCCGGCAGGGCGGGCAAGGTGGCCATCCAGGGGGAAGAAATCCCGTGATCTGCCGTTACTTTCGGGTGAACCGGACCGACATGGTCTACCTCAAGTTCATTCTGGAGGCATACGAGGGGATGAACGTCATGAGTACCGTTGACAACACGGATGGCATCATCCGCATCGCCATCATGCCCGGATTCGAGGAGGATATGGAGGGGCTCCTGGCGGAACTGGGTACACAGGTGGCCATGCAGCCGGTGGAATGGGAGGCGGATGGGGTCGCCGATTTCTAGGATTGCCGCGAAAATCACTTGGTAGGAACGTCCCGGCGGGGAGGGGCGTTTGCCCGGCTCACACCACGCAGACCCGCAACCCCTGCCCAGGGGCGGACACATGGACGAATGTCAGGGCAACCGGCCCCTCCCCCCATGGTTCAACCCGGAAGTCCCGCGAAAATGTGCAGCGGAAGGCCTTGACCCGGCTGTTGTCGGGCAGGACAAGGCCCGCGGGCAGATCCCGGCGTCCCGGCCAGGCGCACTCATGGTGGCGGTGGCTGGCAAAGCCTGGCAGCTTGCCCATCCGCGGCAACTCGCTGTGGCAGTAGTCGAAGAACAGGGCATCGTGGAAGAGGCGCCGGTCCCCGTCCCCCACCAGCGGGTCCGCCAGCCGGGCGAACAGTTCGTATGCCCTGGGGGTGGAGAAGCCGGAAAGGTTTTCCGTACCGGCCCGGCGGGCCAGGTGATCGAACAGCTGCCCCAGGTCCATCCCTTGCAGCAGGAAGGCGAGCGCAGCGGCAAAACCGCCGTGGTTGTGGAACAGGTCCAAGAGCCGCCCGATGGTCTCGATCCGGCCGATATCCTCGAATGACAGCCAGGGGGTGGCCAGGATCGTGTAGGGGGGGAAGTCGGAGAAGCGGTAGTCGCGGCTTCGGGCTATCTCCCGCATGGGTGAGCCCTTGAGCACCTTGAGCGGCTCGATCTGGATCTCGTGGGGGGCCATGCCGGCCACCTGTCGCAGGGAGTCCAGGAAACCGGCGTAGTCTTCGCCCGGCAGGCCGGCCACCAGGTCCAGGTGCAGTTCGACCCGGGTCTCGGCGCGCAGGCGCCGGACATTGTCGAAGATGCGGGCCAGGCTGCCCGTCCGCCCCACCTGCCGCAGCGTTCCTTCCGATGTGGACTGGATGCCGATCTCGAAGCGGAAGGTCTTTTCCGGGACGCGCTTGAGCAGGTCCAGGTTCTCCGCCGTCAACAGGTCGGCTGCGATCTCGAAGTGGAAATGGCTGCCCCTGTTGTGTTCCAGGATGAACCCCCAGATCCGGCCGGCCCGCCGGGCGTCATAGTTGAAGGTGCGGTCCACCAGTTTTATATGCCCCACGCCCCGGTGCATCAGGTACAGCAGGTCGCTTTCGATGCGCTCAATGGAAAAGGAGCGAACCGTGCCTTCCAGGGAGGAGAGGCAGAAGGCGCAGCTAAAGGGGCAGCCTCGGGAGGTCTCGTAGTAAACCAGCGGCTTTTTCAGATCAACCAGGCCAGCCTCAAAGGGGGAGGGGATGGTGTCCAACCCCAGGTGCTCCCTGGCGGGCGGCCCGCTGGCTATATCGTTGTCATCGCGGAAGAAGAGGTTGGGGATGTCGGAAAAAGCTCTGGCGGAATCCTCCACCGCAAGCGTCTCGACCAGCCGCTGGAAGCCCCCTTCTCCCTCCCCCTTGATCACGAAATCCACGCCCGGATGGGCGTGCATCAGCTCGAAGACGCCGAACGATGCCTCGGGGCCGCCCAGCACGATGAGCGTGTCCGCCGCTATCTGTTTGATGTCGGCGGCGATCCGCAACGTCTTCTCGATGTTCCAGATGTAGCAGGAAAACGCCACCAGATCGGCCCGTTCGG
>DAIERH010000151.1 GCA_027346925.1 Geobacter sp. | reverse complement strand
AACTGGTAGTTGCCGTTTTTGTCCAGGAATACGGTGGCGTTGACGAGATAGCCATCGGCAGCATAGCCGGATAGTGCCGTAAAGCTGCCCGTACCGCCCGTGCCGACCCCGCCGCATCCCGCGAGAGCGAAAATTGCCGCGAAGACTAAAGAGACGCCGCCTGACAGCCATGCACGCTGCCGCTTGAATAATATGGATTCGTTCATTTGTGTAATTCCTTTACGTCGTATTTTTGTTTGGGGCTTGCAGTGGGTTTATCGGCTGGTATGCCATTGTCCGGCGTCTTTTCGTTGAAGGTATAAAGCCCGATGCGCACGCGCCGGTCCTGGGGCCGGCCGGCAAGCCGGTCCGCTTCGATGAGCTTCGTGATCGCCGGCACCATGGCGTCGCGGAGCGCCTGCCAGTGGGCCGTGACCAACGGGGAGAGCGCCTCGACCGACTCGGTGGACAGTTCATCGGCAAACACGGCCTGTTCATGGTGCCGGCGGTCGCCTTGCACCACGTTGTCCACGGCTCCCTCCAGATGATCGCCCACGTTGTCGCCCAGAAAGCCGAGCAGTTGCCGGGAATCGCCCGTGGGCACGAAATCGTTGCGGGCGAGGGAGACGCGGTCGGTGTCTTCGTCATGGCGCGCAATACCCAGCCGGATGAGTTCATCGAGCATGCTGCGCGGATGGATGTCCTGGGTGATCGACTGGGCGAGCGCTTCGAAGCTCGGCGCCGGCCCCTGCCGCTTGAGCGGCCGCGGGGCGCCGTTCTGGTCGCGCAACCCGGGATCGGTCATCCAGCGGGCAAACACCTCGGTCGCCAGGTGCGGTTTGGGCGGCCGCACGGGCGCGCCGGAGGCGGTCAGGCGTGCCACCTCGCGGCGGCTGATGCCGGTGGCGGTGCTGATGCGGCTGACCATCCCATGGCGGGGCGCGTCGGGCTGGAGCTTGTCCGCCTCCTGGATAAAGGCCCGTTTCAGGATATCTTCCACTGCCGCGAACGTCGCTCCGCTTGCCAGGCAGAGACGCGCCATGGGTGCGAGCAGGCGTTTCAACGTTCCTGCCAGCGCCGCATCCGGCTGGGTAATGTCCGAAGCGGCTTCATGTGTCGTTGTGGTGGATGATTCCATTGGTTTGCCTTTTGAAATCGAATATATGTGCATTTTGCACATTTACTTCGATTTGTCAACGGCATTTTTTTCAAAAAATTTGCGGGACCTGGTTCGGGTTACCCGCAAACGTAATAACCTGCGTAATTATCTTAGATTTTTACGATAGGGGAAACTTCACCAGTGCGTTCTCATGAAGGATATGGCGACCTGCATCGGAGGATTTTTCGTTGAAATCGGAGGGGGGCGGGCGGAGGCGGTAGTTCCCGAACCGCCTCCGCCGATGAATCCGCGTCACGCGCTGCCCGGCGAGGACTACTTGACACTATACCAGAACTTGACGCTGCGCACCTTGCCGTCCGCCAGCTTGAACTTGCACATCACGCCGTACTTACCCTTCTTCGGCATGGTGAAGTCGGAACCGAAGCCACCCTCCATGCCCATCAAATCCTTGATCTGCTCGGACTTGTCCGGACCCATGACCTTTATCTTCGCCTCACCGCCGCTCATCGTCTTTCCCGTTTTGGCATCGGTGAACATCACCATGATGTGGTGGGTTTCCTTCATCCCCATCTCCTTCATCTTCTGCTGGATGTCGATGACCCGGAAGGTCGCCTTGACGCCGTCCACGACCTCTTCGTGGGCCAGTTTGCCCATGGACATCATGCCGCCGTGCTCCATCTTCATGGAACCGTGGTCCATGGGCATGGATTCATGATCCATGGCCGCGAAAGCCGCGGGGGCCGCAAGGGCCAGGGTTGTAGCCGCCACAATCAGTGCAGTCTTTCTCATCGTTGTTCTCTCCTTTGGTTTTTATGTCCCCGTTGTAAAGGGGGGAATAACTCAGTGCTCCATCACGTCGGCGCCGGATGGGGGGCGCGGGCATGATGCTGAACTGCCTCCTGGCAAGTCCGTTATCCGCCTTAACGGAATACACAGGTCATGCCAAAAGCATCATGTTCGTATCTGTTTGAAATGTGTGGATTGTCATCCGGCAGCGGATGGCGGGGGTGTGGAATATCCGACACCCTTGGAAGCCTATTGTTCAGGGCGCACTTTTTTCGGGAGTTGTTATTCCGTATTTTTCCATGCGATAGATCAGGGTATGGCGCGGGACCCTCAGAAAACGGGCAGCGGCGGTCTGATTCCAGGCATTTCGTTCCAGGGCCGCCACCACCACCTCCCGTTCCAATTGTTCCAGGGAATAACCTTCGGCCGGCAGGTTGATCACGGCGCCGCTGCTTGGCCCCCTGCTCCCGTTGACCCGGATCTTGTCCGGCAGGTCGTTGCTGGTGATCGTGTCGCCGGTGCGCATGATCAGCAGGCGTTCCACCGTATTCTCCAACTCCCGCACGTTTCCCGGCCAGGCGTAGTCGACCAGCATATGAAGGGCCTGCCGGTCGAAGCCAACCTCGCTGCTGCCGTGCTTTGCGCAGAAATATTTGAGCAGCAGCGGGATATCGTCCCTCCTCTCGCGCAGGGGAGGGAGATGGAGCGGGATGACCGACAGCCGGTAGTACAGGTCCTCGCGGAACGCGCCGTCTGCCAGGGCCTTTTCCATGTCCAGGTTGGTGGCGGCCACCACCCGCACGTCCAGTTTCGACTCCCCGGTGCCCCCCACCGGTTCGATCACCCGCTCCTGCAAGGCCCTGAGCAGCTTGGGCTGCAACTCCAGCGGCAGCTCGCCCACCTCGTCCAGGAAGAGGGTGCCGCCGTCTGCCAGTCGGAACCTGCCGGTCTTGTCCTTGATGGCGCCGGTGAAGGCGCCCTTGACGTGGCCGAACAGCTCGCTTTCCAGCAGGTCGCGGGGGATGGCGGCGCAGTTGATGGCCACGAAGGGGCCTCCCCTGCGACCGCTAAGGGCATGGATCGAACGGGCCACCAGCTCCTTGCCGGTGCCGGACTCGCCGGTGATAAGAACCGATGCCTCGCTGTCGGCCACCTTGCGGACGATGGCAAAGACCTTTTCCATCAGGGGGGAACTGCCGATGATGGTGCGGAACTCGGTACGGTCGGACAATTCGCTCTTCAGGCGCCGGTTCTCCGCGGCCAGGCCGGTGAACTGCAGCGCCTTGGCCACGGTCAGCCTGAGTTCGTCCCGGTTGAAGGGTTTGGTGATGTAGTCGTAGGCTCCGGCCTTCATGGCCTCCACGGCCATATCGACGCTGCCGAAGGCAGTGATGATCATCACCAGGGTCTCGGGCGACTGTCCCTTGACGGCCTTCAACACCTGGAGGCCGTCCATGCCGGACATCTTCATGTCGGTGATGACCAGGCTGGGCGGCTCTTCGTTGAACAGGCGCAGCCCGTCCTCGCCCGACGGGGCCGCGGTGACGTCGTAGCCGGCCTCCTGGAGGTTGTATTCCAGCACCCGCCGCAGCGAGGCATCGTCGTCGATGATCAGGATCTTGGGTTTCATGATTGGTCTCCATCGGTCAACATCGGCAGCCTGACAGCCACCGTCGTACCCCGGCCGGGTGCGCTCTCCACCTCCAGCGTCCCCCCATGCCCCTCGATGATCTTTTTGGTGATGGCCAGCCCCAGGCCGGTGCCGTCCGGCTTGGTGGTGAAGAACGGTTCGAAGATCCGCGCCAGCGTATCGGCATCGATGCCCGGACCAGTGTCGCTGAAGCGGATCTCGAACATGGAATCCGTCTGACGGGTGGCGATGGTCACGGTGCCGCCCTGCGGGGTGGCCTGCAAGGCGTTGATGACGATGTTCAGGAACGCCTGGCGCAGTTTCTCGCCGTCGGCCCTGACGACCGCATCGCCGGCCACCGGCTCCAGTACAAGCCGCACCTTCCGTTCCCTGGCGTCGTTGGCGGTCAGGGCGACGATGGTCTCCAGTTCCTCCCGCAGCAAGCAGCGCACCATCTCTGGCGGTTGCGGGCGGGCCATACGCAGGAAGTCCTCCACGACCCGGTTGAGGCGCTCGGTCTCCTTGATCTGGATCTCGATGAACTCGTGCTTGGGGTCGCCGGGGCGGTAGTCGTCCCGCAGGATCTCGGCCGTGCCGCGGATCGAGCCCAGGGGATTCCTGATCTCGTGGGCCAGCACCGCCGCCATCTCGCCCAGGGTGGAGAGTTTTTCGGCCCGCCTGAGCTGCTCCTCTACGGCGATGATACGCTCCGATTGGATCCGGAGCTTTTTGTACGATTCCTCCAGCCCTTCGGCGGTCCTTTGCAGTTCAAGGCTCCGTTCACGCTCCCGTTGCGCCAGCAGCCCGGTCACGCCGCCCACGACGTTGTAGAGCAGGATCTCCAGGTACTTTTCCATCTCCAGGGTCAGGCCGCCTCCCCACTGGAACAGGATATGGGGCGCATAGACGATGCTGACCATCAGCGAACATATGAGGCCGCCGCGAAAGCCGAACCAGAGGGCGGCCAGTATAATGGGCAGGTAATAGAAACGCTGGAAGATGTCGTGCAGATAGTGCAGGTGCAGCGGGGTCAGGTAGTGCAGCAGGCTGATGCCGATGATGGAGAGGGCCAGCAGGCCGATGCGGAGAAGGGACGGTTTCATCCGCATGTATATAACGCAGATTTCAGCCATGCACAACCATCCCGTCCTTGAAAGGGTTCAAGGATGCCACTACCGCTCCCCGCCGGCCGTTTCACGCGACCCGATCGTCTGTTTGGCGCCGCATACGCCGCAGCATCCCCCTGGCGGTTTCCCTTTTCGCCCGGAATCCGTTGTCCCGGTCCTGACATGGAGGGCGAGGACCGTAAGAAAGATCGCCACCGCGAGAATGAGCGCCCCATTGAAGATCTTACCGTTCATGCACGGATTCCCTTGTTTTTTCACGTCAACCCGCATGCCCCGATTCCATCAAGGAACGTGCCATGTCGGGTAAAACCGAATAGCAGTATGTTATTGCAGGTAAATTTGCCGGTTAGATGGCGAGGCCGGATTACGTGCGGACGTGGAATATCCCACATGGGAGCGGAATATCCCACACATCGCGAGGTCAGAAATGCCAGCTCACGCTGATCATATGCATATCCAGACCGGGATTGGGGTCTCCGTTGGGATAGAAGATGTGGCCGTTTGACAGGTGCTGCAGGCGGTACCCTATTCCAAGGCCGCTGTCGAAGCGGTAGGAAAGGCCCAGATAGGCGCCGAACAGGAGGGTGCTTCCAAAGTCCTGCCGGCCGAATTGGCGTCTGTCCAGGAGGTCGGCATTAATGCCCGCCTCCAATGCGATGCCGTTGTCCGGTTTGTTGAAGGCAAGGCCCGGGCCGAAGGAACCGATGAAGCCGGTTTCATTGCCGCCGTCCAGGGCACCGGCGGATACGCTGAACTGGGATGCCAGCCCCCACCCGGAAGATGTCCGCCACTCCCATGGCAGCCCATACACGGCAAATGCTTCGTACTGATGGAAATATTCGTGCTTCGGTCCGGCCTCGATACCCATGCGCACGCCGGCTTCCTGCCACCCCTCCTCCGCCGCCGCATTCGCCAGGAACAAAAAAAACTGGAGCATCAGAATGGCCGCAATCCTCATCAATGGATTATTCCCTCCGGAGGGTGAGAGGGCGGAGGTTTGGTTCATGGCTCGTTTCTCCGCAATAACAGGAAAGATTTTTCCCCGTTGCCGGCGCGAATGAGAACCCTTTCCTGGCGCAAACTCTGTAGCAGTAAGCATGCCGACAGGAATGGATAAATTCATGTATAACTTCAAAGAGTTGATCATATTCAGTGCGACGGGTCGTGCAAAAAGTATAGCATTTTTTACAAGGGTGCCAAGGAAAAGGGAAGCGGTACCTGACCGGGAGGCTGTCCGGGTGCGGAACCTGGCCGTATCCCGGAGAGTATCCCCGGCCGATGAGACGAATT
>DAIERH010000150.1 GCA_027346925.1 Geobacter sp. | reverse complement strand
CTCCGGCGCACCAACAAGGGGGTCGTGCCGACCGAGGCGGGCATCACCCTGCTCGGGCTGGCGCGGGGCGTACTGCACGACCTGAACAACATCGCCCTCCAGATCAGCGAATACGCCAGCGGCGTGCGCGGCCACGTGAGGCTCTCCGCCAACATCTCCTCCATCAACCAGTTCCTGCCGGCGGAGATCAAGTCGTTCATGAACGCCCACCCCCAGGTACATGTCCACCTGGAGGCCAACATCAGCGAGGCTATCGTCAATGCCGTGGCCGAGAACGCGACCGATGTGGGGATCGTCACCATGGGGGCCTACCGCCACGACCTGGAGTACCTCCCCTACCATTCCGACCAATTGATCGTGATAACCCCCAAGGAGCACCCCCTGGCCAGCCGCCGCTCGATCACGCTCAGCGAAACCCTTGATTATGATTTTGTCGGGCTGCCGGTGGGGAGTGCGGTGCACAACCAGCTCCTCCGGGCGGCCCATGAACTGGACCGGACCCCCAAGCTGCGCATCCAGGTCAACAGCTTCGATGCCCTGTGCCTGATGGTGGAGGCAGGGCTGGGCATCGGCATCGTGCCCAAGGGGGCCGCCAAGCCCTACTTCAAGGGGTTGCGCATCCGTTCCATCATCCTTGACGAACCATGGGCCAACCGGGACCTGAAGATCTGTGTCCGCTCCCTGGAGGCCCTGCCTGTCGCCGCCAGGCTGCTGGTCGAACATCTCAGAAACAAAGGATAAGCGTAGAACCGTCCCGGCGACCAACTTGCTCTGAGTGACGTAACCCCGAAGGAATTGTATTGCATAAAAATACAATTGTATTATATAAAAATACATTATGAATGCGCTTTCCCAAATTCTTTCCTCAAAAGTACGCGCCGAAATCTTCCGCATCCTGTTTGGAGTGCATGCCGCCGAGATGCACATGCGCGAACTTGAACGCGAGGCGGGGTGCACCATCGGCCCTGTCCAGACGGAATTGTAGAAACTGCTCCGCCTGCAACTGGTTACCTCCCGTCGCAGCGGCAACCGCCTTTACTATAGGGCAAACAGGGAGCATCCCCTGTATCCCGAAATCCACTCCCTGGTGCTGAAAACCTCCGGGTTATGCGATTATCTGAGAGATGCCTTGAACGCACGGGACGACATTACGCTCGCGTTTGTTTTCGGCTCGATGGCATCGGGGAATAATGGTGCTGCCAGCGATATTGATCTTATGGTAATCGGTTCAATCGGCCTTCGGGCCTTGTCGGGAGTGTTGGCCGATTTCAGATCAACCATCGGCCGCGAGGTTAATCCTCATGTATTCAGCAGGGAGGAATTTCTGAGGAGGAAGCAAGGGGGGGAACATTTCATTGCCAGCGTCCTCTCGTCATCCAGATTGTTTGTGAAAGGCACGGAACATGACCTTGCAGAAATGGGCTGAATACGGCTGGCTGCGGAGTCACACGACAAGCCCGCAGGAAATCTCGGATCTGCTGGCAATTGCCGACCGTGACATTGCCGACGCCAAATCCGGCGGCATCTCCACGGACTGGCAATTCGGCATCGCGTACAACGCGGCCCTCAAGCTCTGTACCATACTGCTCTATGCCGAAGGCTATCGTGCCGGGCAAGGCTTGCAGCACTACCGCACAATCCAGGTTCTTCCCCTGATTCTTGGTTCCAAACGCAACGAAGACGCCAACTATCTTGATACTTGCAGGGTAAAGCGCAACACGGTCGAATATGACCGGGTTGGCGCCACGAGCGAGGGAGAGGTTGCGGAATTGATCGACTTTGCCGTTGAGTTTCGGGCAGATGTACTTGAGTGGTTACAGGCCAATCATCCCGGACTGTGTCCAGGCAGGAAGTTATGAAAACCACCCCAGCCATCGCCGTTCGCGATGGCAACCTCACCAGATACTGCTTTTATTGGCGAAAACAATAAGGTATACAGGATAGCATTATAGAACTTAGCGAGGTATGGATCCATGGGCAAAACAACCGCGGAAAAGATTTTTGAAGCCCACCTGGTGGACGAGCCGTTTCCCGGCACCAAGGTGCTGAAGCTGGACGTGGTCCTCTGCCACGAGATTACCACCCCCATCGCCATCGACGACCTGATCCGGCGCAACAAGGACCGGGTCTTCGATCCCAGCAGGATCAAGGCGGTCATCGACCACGTCACCCCCAGCAAGGACACCAAGACCGCAACGCAGGCAAAGATCCTGCGCGACTGGGCCCGGCGCCACGCCATCAAGGACTTCTTCGATATCGGCGCCAACGGCGTCTGCCACGCCCTGTTCCCGGAAAAGGGCTTCATCCGCCCCGGTTACACGGTCATCATGGGTGACTCCCATACCTGCACCCACGGCGCCTTCGGCGCCTTTGCGGCCGGCATCGGCACCACCGACCTGGAGGTTGGCATCCTCAAGGGGGTCTGCGCCTTCCGCCAGCCCAAGACCATCAAATTCAACGTCACCGGCACCCTCCCCAAGGGGGTCTACGCCAAGGACGTGATCCTGCACATCATAGGCCGGATCGGCGTCAACGGCGCCACCGACCGGGTGATGGAATTCCACGGCGAAACCATCGACGCCATGTCCATGGAATCCCGCATGACCCTGTGCAACATGGCCATCGAGGCGGGCGGCACCTCGGGCATCTGTCAGCCGGACGCAACCACGGTCGAGTACCTGTGGCCCTTCGTCAGCGGTGAGTTTGCCAGCAAGGAGGCGGCTTTGGCCGAATACTCCAAATGGCGCGCCGATGGCGACGCCGAGTACGAGCAGGTCATCGACATCGACGTTACCGCTCTGCAGCCGATCTCCACCTTCGGGTACAAACCGGATCAGGTCAAATTTGTCGCCGACCTGCCCGACACCCCGGTGGATCAGATCTACCTCGGCTCCTGCACCAACGGCCGCCTGGAAGACCTGCGCATCGCCGCCCGGATCCTCAAGGGGCGCAAGCTGGCCCCCACGGTGCGCGGCATCCTCTCCCCCGCCACTCCCAAGATACAGCAGGAGGCCATGCACGAAGGGCTGATCGACATCTTCATGGAGGCCGGTTTCTGTGTCACCAACCCCACCTGCGGCGCCTGTCTGGGAATGAGCAACGGCGTCCTGGCCGAGGGCGAGGTCTGCGCCTCCACCACCAACCGCAACTTCATGGGCAGGATGGGCAAGGGGGGCATGGTGCACCTGATGTCGCCCGCCACGGCCGCGGCCTCGGCCATCGAAGGAAAAATCGCCGACCCGCGTAAGTACCTTTAAGATCAACATCTGCCACGGAGGCACAGAGACTCGAAGGAAAGACAAGAGAAGGCAAGAATCAAAAAATCCATTAGGTAAACCAAGATTTTTTTGGTGTTGATTTTCTCTGTGAACCCCTGTGTCTCTGTGGCAGGTTTCAGCTTTTAAAGATTTCATCTCTCAAGGAGTTGAAATATGAAAACCTTCGGAGGACCCGTCCTCTTCCTCGACCGCAGCGACATCAACACCGACGAGATCATCCCGGCCAAGTACCTGACCGAGATCACCAAGGAAGACCTGAAACCCTATATACTGGAGGACCTGAAACTGCCCGGTTTCGACCCGAAAGGACCCAAAACAAAGGCCGCCCGGGTGGTGGTCTCCCGCGCCAACTTCGGCTGCGGCTCCTCCCGCGAGCATGCCCCCTGGGTGTTCGAGGTGAACGGCATCACCGCCGTGATCGCCGAATCCTTTGCCCGCATCTTCCGCCAGAACATGTTCAACTGCGGCATGGCCGCCATCGAACTCCCCAAGGCCGACCTGGACCTGATCTTCTCCCATGCCGGCGATGACGACGCGGCCATCGGCATCGACATCGAGGCCCAGACCCTGACCATGAGCGCTGGCGGCAAGCAGAAAACCTTCGGCTTCCAGATATCCCCCTTCGACAAGGCCCTGGTACTGGCCGGCGGCTGGGTGGATTACGCCGACAAGAAGTACTGATCACACGGGCAACGAGTCCCTTTCACGCAAAAGCCCCGCCAGAAGCGGGGCTTTTGCGTTGACTCGTTTCAGCCGCGGCTACAGGTTCAAGACCTCCCGAGCCTTCTTCACCACCTCGTCAGGGTTGAACGGCTTGGTCATGTAGACATCCGCGCCGACCTCTTCGCCTTTTTGCTTGTCGAACGATTGCCCTTTGGCGGTGAGCATGACGACGTAAACATTCTTCATGCCCAATTCGGATTTGACTTTGTGGCACACCTCGAAGCCGTTCATCTTGGGCATCATCACATCCAGCAGCACGAACTCCGGACGTTCTCTCCGAATGGTGGCAAGCCCCTCTTCGCCGTTGGCGGCTATGAAGAGTTCCACCCCCTCGTCTTCGAGTTCCTCAAGGGTCTGCTCCAGAAGCAAACGGATGTGCGGTTCGTCGTCAACGATCAATATCTTTGCCATGGCTGTTCCTTTCCCTAAAAGTCATACCATCAACCGTCATTCTCCGGCCTTTTCAGTGCATGTCAGACAGCCATCGCCTTCCCACAGCCCCAGGAACGCCGCTACGACGACCGGATCGAACTGGGCGCCGGAACAGCGGCGTATCTCTTCCAGGGCAACCGCCTGCTCCAGTCCCCGGCGATAGGGGCGATCTGTGGTCATGGCGTCGTAGGAGTCGCCAACGGCTATGATCCGCGCGATGAGGTCGATCTCATCCCCCTTGAGCCCGTCCGGGTATCCCCTCCCGTCATAGCGTTCATGATGCTGTTTGACGCCGGGGATGACCGGCCCGAAGTACTTGATGTATTTGAGGATGTTCTCGCCGTGCTGGGGATGCTTCCTGATTTCCCCGAACTCCTCGTCGGTGAGTTTGTCGGTTTTCAGCAGGACGCTGTCCCGGACGCCGATCTTGCCCACATCGTGAAGAGCCGCGGCCAGCCGCAGCCGCTCCTGCTCTTCCTCGTCCAGGGCAAGCGCCCGGCCGATGGCCAGGCTGTACTCCATCACCCTTTTGGTATGTCCGCCGGTGTAGGGGTCGCGCATCTCGATGGTCTCCGCCAGGGTATAGACAGAGGTGAGAAAGGTCTCCTTGAGGGTATCGTAGAGCCGGGCGTTTTCAATGGCAGCGGCGGTTTGGAGGGTGATCGCGGAGAGGAGCTTGAGCTCTTCGGCGGTAAAACTCCCCTCTCCCGACCGGCCCATGTTGATGACGCCCATCACCCGGTCCTTCAGCCTGAGCGGAGCGCACATCAGGGCCCGGATCCGCGCGGCGCCCGGAACATGGCGCGTATCGTTGCCCACGTCGTTGACTATTTCCGCCTTGCCGCTGACGATGACGCTTCCCGATATGCCTTTGCCCACCTCGACCACCGCTTTCGGCTCGATCCCGGAACCGATTTCGGCAATGACCTGCAGGTAGCCGGTCTTGTCGTCGAAAACCATCATCGAGGCGTGGTCGGCGGGCACCATCTTCAGGGTCTCGTGAATGGCCAGTTCCGCCACATCGCGCGGATCGAGGCTCGCTGCCAGTTTCTCCGTGATGTCGTACAGCAGGTTGATTTCACGATATTTGGACAGCGTCTCCCTTATCAGATCGCGCTTTTCGTCATCCGTGGCAAGTATGGAGGTGATGAGGGCGGCAGCGGCGGCGGCCTTCGGGGTTCCCGCCACACGGCAGACGGTTTCCCCCGCCAGGACGACCGGATGCGCCTGGCTTTCCACCCTTCCCGCGGCATCGTCCCCCCCCATTCCGCCGGGGTCATACACTACCGTGCCGCTGGTATCCATTATCAGCAAGCTTCCGTCGCACAGGTCGTCCACATGCTGAAGGAGCGCACCCTTTTTCAGGAACCGTTTGATGTTCGCATTCATCGTTCCACTCCCCCCGCCGGCATTCCGAGCACCGATGCGCTGCCCGCCCCAGCATGGCGCCTGCCAAACGCGTACCGAAGTGTAGATTATTATTGGCTCATTGTAAATAACG
>DAIERH010000014.1 GCA_027346925.1 Geobacter sp. | reverse complement strand
CGGAGATAGGCGGTGAGGAGGTTTTTCGCGAGTTGCGCCGCCTTCGCCGCGACGTACGGGTGATTCTTTCCAGCGGCTACAATGAACAGGAAGTGACCCAGAAATTCATGGGCAAGGGGTTGGCCGGTTTTATCCAGAAACCCTATAAAATTTCGGAGGTCAGCCGGAAACTCCACGAGGTGCTCGCGCTTTCCGGCTGACCTCCGGACTGGCCGGCGGACGAGGGGATCACCCATCCGCCGGTTATGGGGCGGCGCTCACTCTGCCTTGACGAATTTCCCCTTTTCACCGCATTTCTCGCATTTTTGAGGCTTGCAGCGACCTTCCTTGCTGAATCCGCAGGCGCATTTCCAGGTTGCCATGATGCCACCTCCCTTCCGATCTGACGAATATGCCCGCCGTGATGCGGTTTGCAAAGCCGGCGGAGTGGTGTTACACTATTTTCCATTTTTTGCGAGGATAAGACGATGAGTGAATTGATTTTTCTGTTGTTGTTGTTCGGCCTGCCTGCCGCATTCGGCGTCGTCCTGGCCCGGCGGCGCGGCAAGAACCCCCTGTTGTGGGGCATCCTCTCAGGGGTATTCCCCTTTTTCCTGGTAGTTCTGTACATACACTACAAGCCGGCGGATAAGGAAGAAAAGCCGCCCGCGACGGATTAACGCGGCCTGAATCGGCCGTTCCCCGCCCTAATGGGCAACCACATGGGGTTGCCCCTACTTGATGCACACCTTCCGCACCTCCTTCAGGTCCGTCAACCCCTGGATGCACTTGAGGATACCGTCCTGCTTGAGGGTGGTCATGCCGTCCGCGACGGCCTGCTTGCGGATCAGTTCGATCTCCGACTTGCGCTTGATCAACGCCTTCATCGCATCCGTTCCCAGGAGCAGTTCGTGCAGGCCGAGGCGCCCCTTATAGCCCGAATCGCCGCACCTGGGACAACCGTTTGCCTTGTACAGCCTGATATCGGCCGGGTTGATGCCGGTCCGCTTGAAGTCCTCCACGCCGTATTCCAGGGTGATGTCCTCGATCTCCTTGTCCGAGGGTTTGTATTCCTGCTTGCAATCAGCGCACAGGCGCCGAGCCAGGCGTTGAGCCAGGATGCACAGGATGGCATCGGAGAAGTTGAAGGGGTCCAGTTCCATGTCCAGGAGTCGGGTGATGGTCTCCGGGGCGTTGTTGGTGTGGAGGGTGGAAAAGACCAGGTGGCCGGTCAGTGAGGACTCCACGCCGATCTCGGCGGTCTCCTGGTCGCGCATCTCCCCCACCATGATCACGTCCGGATCGGCGCGCAGGAAGGAGCGCAGGGCCGCGGCAAAGGTGAAGCCGATCTTGGGGTGCACCTGCACCTGGCGCAGGCCCCGCTGGGTGATCTCCACCGGGTCCTCTGCGGTCCAGATCTTGGTGTCCACGGTATTGATGACCGAGATGGCCGAATGGAGCGTGGTGGTCTTGCCCGAGCCGGTCGGGCCAACCACCAGCACCAGGCCGTAGGGCTGTTTGACGCACGCCTCCAACTCGCGGCGGTTTCGATCGGTCAGGCCGAGCTTGTCAAAGGGGATCGGTTCGCCCGATGCCAGGACACGCAGGACCACGTCCTCAAGCTGGCCTGCCGTGGGGACGGTGGCCACGCGCAGCTCCACGTCGATGGGCCCGAACTTCTTGAAGTCGATCTTGCCGTCCTGGGGCTTGCGGCGCTCCGAGATGTCCAGGCCGCACATGATCTTGATGCGTGAGGGGATGGCGTACTTGTACTTGTAGGGGATCATCTGGTAGACCTTGCAGCGGCCATCAACACGCATGCGCACCCGCACATCCTCCTTGCCGGGGAACGGCTCGATGTGAATATCCGAGACCTTGCCCTGCACGGCGTCCGTGATGATCTTGTTCACCAGTTGGACGATGACGCTGTCCTGCTCCGAGACTTTCTGGGATTCGTTTTCGATCTCCGGCTCATCGGCGGCGTCCAGCTTGCTGATCAGGTCGTTGATGCTGCCCGCCACGGCCACCGAGGCGCCATGGTGGTAGAACAGGTTGATGTAGCTCTGGATATCGTCCCGGAAGGCGCCGATGCAGCTGATGCGCTTGTATTCCGGGTAGATGAACTTGATCATGTCGTGGCGGGCCAGGTCGGTGGGGTCATCCATGATGATGTGCAGGATGCCGTTCTCGATCTTGTAGGGAACCCACCACTCCTTTACCAGCCGTTCCGGTTTGACCCTTCTCAGGATCTCGTCGTCCAGGGGGGGCGAGGCAGGATCGTAGTCGACGAACTCCCCGCCGAAGTAAAAGGAGAGGTTTTTGGCCATATCCTCACGGGAAACGCCGAACTCGCGCATCAGCACGTTATCCATGCCGATCTTTGCCACGTCGGGGTGGGTGGAGGCCTTTTCCAGCACCTTGTCGTCGATGATGTCCTTGTCCAGAAGATAGTTGTACCGGGATTTCTGGCGGATGATCTTGGAGGTCACCGACAGGCGGTAGATGTTGTGGATGGCTATGGAGAGCGAGGTGGCCAACTCCATGGCATAGCTGATGTCCGTATTCGTGAATGGCGCGTCGTCCTTGCGATTGATGACCTGGACCACGCCGATGAGGGTCTTCTGGAATTTCATCGGAACACAGAGCACCTGCTTGCTCCTGAAGCCGGTCTTTTGGTCCCAGCTCAGGTCGAACTTCAGGTTGCTGCCGATCATTCTCAATTCATGGGCGTCATAGGCGTCCTTGACGTTGACCACCGTCCCGGTAAGGGCGCAGTAGCCTGACAGGCTGGCGTCGCTGATGGGGACGACGATCTGCTGCACCTCGCTGCCGCTCATGACCTTGGAGATGAGCAGGTTGCGTTTGCTGTCGGCCAGGTAGATGGTGATGCGTTCGGCGTTGAACAGGGCCGCGATGCTGTCTTTGATGTGGAGCAGGATGGTACCGAGGTTGTCGGCCGAATGGATCTCGTTGATCTTGTCCATCAGGCGCTTGCGATATTCGAGCTGCTGCTTGAGGGCATCCATTTCCTGGGCCATGGCAGGTTCCTGTAAGCGTGATGTCAGTCGATGCCAGATTACCAGATTTGCGTTATTTAACAAGAGTAAATGCGCGTCCGCCGCCCCATCGATATTCCGTTGACTCTGATTAAAATGCTGTTAAAATTGCAGCCTGTTTCAGTTCGGTTGTATACGATCACAAGGGAGGTGGATCCATGAAGAAAGCCTTGGTTGTCCTGCTGGTACTCCTGCTGGTGCCGGTTGCGGCCGTGGCCGGCCAGGTGGGGAGGATTACCGGATTGAAAGGTACGGCCCGGGTCAGGGCCGGGAACAATATCCCGTATGCGACATTGAAGAAGGGAGACGTCATCAGCGAGGGCAACTGGATCAAGACCGGACCGGACGGCTGGGTCGAACTGACCCTTAACGACAAGAGCAGGTTCACCCTGGCCAACAACACTGAATTCGAGGTGACCAGCTTCCTTTATAACGGCAAGAACAGGAAGCGCGAGGGTACCTTCACCATGACCCAGGGGAAACTGCGGGCAACGGTGGTCAAGCTGGGGGGGCGCCAGAGCGGCATGACCGTCAGGAGCGGCACGGCCGTGGCCGGGATCAAGGGGACCGAATTCCTGATGCTCTCCCAGGGACCGGCCAACGTCTTTTTCGGCAACGAGGGGAAGGTGGCGGTCTCTGGTGACGTCAAGGGGCCGCAGCAGCCCCTGACCGCCAGCACCATGACCCAGAACACCCGCTCCATGACGCCGGTGGCGCCACTCAATGTGGAGGCCGGCACCCCGATTGCCGAGGCCAGGGATATCTTCGACAAGGTCACCGCGCCCGCGCCGCCGGCCGAATGGACCGACTCCGGCCGGATCGCCGACATCATTGCCCGCTGGAACATCAACTACGGTCACTACCTGGCGGACTCGGGCAAGTACAACGACTCGCTGCAGGTCTTCCAGATCGCCCTTGATCTGACCTCTATCGCCGAGATCCGTGCCGATGCCTATATGGAGCGGGGCGCGCTCTACGCCCGCTTCCTCAACAATCCGGAACTGGCCCTGGCGGAGTACCTGCTGGTGCTGGAGGAATACCCCAAACTGCCCCAGGCCGAGACCGCCCTGTTCAATGCCGCCCAGACTCTTGCCGACCTGGGCTTTACCGACCAGGCCCGCATCCGGTTCAACCAGTACATGAAGGAGTACCCGGCCGGCAAACATCGGGACAACGTGGAGACGCTGCTCCGGAGCCTGGGGGCATAGCACCCGGCTTGCGGAAGGAGGCGCGGTAACGCGCCTCTTTTCATATAACCCACAAAAGGTCATCCCATGAACAAGCGCCTTGTTTTCGTCCTGTTCGGCGTCATCGCCGCCATCGGTTCCTTCCTGCTCTACAAGCAGGCCTTTCCCGCGCTCCAGCAACTGGATTTCCGCATGAAGGACGCCCGTTTCCGTATCCGTGGACCGGTCAAGCCGGACAGGGACGTGGTGGTGGTGGCCATCGATCACAAGAGCATCAGGGAACTCGGCCGCTGGCCCTGGTCGCGGGAGGTGACCGCCAAACTGGTGGAGAGTCTGGGGGGGTATTACGGCACCAAGGTGACGGCGCTGGATATAGTCTTTTCCGAGCCGCAGAACGCAACCGCCGACCGTGCCCTGGCCGGGTCCATCAAGAGGGCCGGCAACGTGGTGCTGGGCTATTTTTTCCGCGATGAGAAGAACGAGCCGCCGGCCGGGGCCCTGGCGCAGCTCGAAGGCGCCAAGATTAAACTGATCAAGGTCGCCGACGGTGTCCGGAACATCCCGATCCCCGAATACGCCAGCATGGACCTGAACATCCCCGTGGTGGGGGCCGGAGCCCTGGATTTCGGCTTTTTCAACGCCCGCCCCGACGCCGACGGCCTGTACCGCCGTTCGATCCTGCTCTTGCTGTATAACGGCGACATCTACCCGTCACTGGCCATGAAGGCGCTGCGCCACTACCTGGGGTCGGAGATCATGCTGAACGTCAAGCAGTGGGGGGTCGATTCCCTGCAGATCGGCTCCATGCGCATCCCCTCCCGGGAGGACGGGACCATGGCGCTCAACTTCTACGGCCCCACCGGCACCTTCACCACGGTCTCGGCGGCCGATGTCATCAGCCGGCGCGTGCCCAGGGAGGGCCTCAAGGGGCGCATCGCCTTCGTGGGGGCCACGGAGATAGGTATCTACGACCTGCGCCCCACACCGTTCGACGCCACCCTGCCGGGGATCGAGATCCACGCCACCATGGCCGCCAACGCCCTGGAGCGGCGCTTCCTCAGATACGACAGCGTCACCCAGGAAATGGAGATCGCCTGCATCATCCTCGTGCCGATCCTCTTGGGGGTGTTTTTGGCCTTCGCTCCCGGCACCTTTGTCGGTCTGGGGGTGCTGGGCCTGGTCACGGCGGCCTTCGGGGGCTTCAACTACGCCATGTTCGTCTCTGCCTTCAGGGATATGACCCTGATCTACCCTTTCCTCGGCATCGGACTGACCTACCTGGGGAGCGAGGCCTGGCGCAACCTGGTGGTGGAGCGCAAGGGGCGCCACCTGAAGAAGGCCTTTTCCAGTTATGTCTCTCCCGACCTGGTCAAGCAGATCGAGAAAGACCCGGACAAGCTGGTCCTGGGGGGCGAGCAGCGTGAACTCACGATCCTGTTCTCGGATATCCGCGGTTTTACCACCGTCTCGGAGAGCCTGGCGCCGCAGGAACTGGTCAGGCTGCTCAACGAGTATCTGAGTCCCATGACCCGCATCGTGCTGGAGGAGCGCGGCACCCTGGACAAGTTTATCGGCGACGCGGTCATGGCCCTGTTCAACGCGCCGCTGGACGTGCCGGAGCATGCCGACCACGCCTGTTCCGCCGCCGTGCGGATGCTGGAGAGGCTGAAGGAGCTGAACGAAGGGTTCGCGGCCCGGGGGATGCACACCCTGGATATCGGCGTCGGCATAAATACCGGTCCGGCGGTCGTGGGGAACATGGGGGCCGACATCCGCTTCGACTACACCGCCATCGGCGACTCGGTCAACCTGGCCTCGCGCCTGGAGGGGCTCAACAAGTACTACGGTTCCCACATCCTGGTCAGCGGGGATACGAGAGACAGGGTCACGGACGGGCGTTTTACCTTTCGCGAAGTGGACCGGGTGCGGGTCAAGGGGAAACAGCAGCCGATCGTCATGTATGAACTGATGATCGCCAACAGCGATATCCTGCCCCGTTTCGAGGAGGGACTGGCCAGGTACCGGGTCCGGGATTTTATCGCTGCCAGGGCCATCTTCGAGGATCTGGCAACGGCCCATGGCGACGGCCCGTCGCGGCTGTATGCGGAACGTTGCGCCGACTACATGGAGCACCCGCCCCCCGGCGATTGGGACGGGGTCTATACGGCCAAGGGCAAGTAGTGCGTAAATCAATGGATAAGACTGATCTTTTGGGTGATTAGATCCGAATAAAAGCAATCTCCCTCTTGGCATAATGGCTTCCCATCCTTGACTTTGGGAGGACGGTGTTACAAGATGCAACTTCGAAAGCGGTCTGGCGGATCAACCTTGCGTTGGAAAAGGGAGGGGACATGAAGTTACGGGTTTTGGGAAGCGCGGGAGCGGAGTTCCCCGACTTCCGGCCGCCGGCCTTTCTGGTCGATGACCACCTGCTGCTGGATGCCGGAACCATTGGCTCGGTCCTGAGCGAGGAGGAACAGTGGGGCCTCCAGAACATCCTCATCACCCATTCCCATCTCGATCATATCCGCGGCATCCCGGCACTGGCCGACAACATCATTATCAAGAACCTTGCCCACACGGTGATGGTTCACAGCACCAGCGACGTCATCACGGCCATGCGGGAGCATCTGTTCAACAACGTGATCTGGCCCGACTTTACCCAGATACCCACGCCCGAGCGGCCGGTGCTGACCTTCAGGGAGATCGGCAGCGGACAGGAGTTCAGCGTCGCCGACTATGCCGTCAGGGCCGTGGAGGTCAACCATACGGTGCCGGCCGTCGGCTACATCGTTGCAAAGGGCGGAAAGACCCTGGCATATACGGGCGATACCGGCCCCACCGAGGAAATCTGGCGCCACGTGGCGGGTATAGACGCCCTGATCGTGGAGGTGTCGTTTCCCAACAGCATGGAGGATCTGGCGCTTCTGACCAAGCACCTGACCTGTTCCCTGCTGGAGGTAGAGCTTAAAAAGATAGGGCGGTTACCCCGCCGCATCCTCATCACCCACCCCAAACCCCAGTATTACGACACGATCAAGGGCGAAATCGACAGCCTCGGCATGGGCGAGATCGAACTCCTCCACGACGGCGCGGTCTACGAATTCTGACAGCCATGCTCGCCGCACTGGGACGCTGGGCCATCACCAAGTACACCGTTGTCGCCGGGATCATCCAGATCATCATCGATGCCTTCAGGGATTATCTGGCCTCGTTTCGCCAGGGACGGGCGGCCATCCGCATGGTCTTTCTCAAACAGGTCTATTTCACCGGGTTCGAAGGCTCGGGCATCATAGTCTCCATTGCCGTCATCCTGGGCACGGTCATCATCGCCCAGGTCGTCAGCCTGGTGGGCAACAACGGCTCTCTGACCGGCAAGATCCTGGTGTGGGTGGTGCTGCGCGAGTTGGCGCCGCTCTTGACGGCCGTGGTCATCATCGCCCGCAGCGGCACGGCCATTGCCGCCGAACTGGGCACCATGAAGATCAACGGCGAGATCGAGGCCATCGAGATCCTGGGAATCCCCACGCAACGCTACCTGATCATGCCCCGCATCATGGGGGTTACCACGTCGTTTGTCGTCCTGACGCTCTACTTCGTGCTGACCGCCTTTATCGGCAGTTTCATCATCGCCTCCATCGGCTGGCACCTCCCCTATGACCAGTTCATCCAGGGCATCCTCTCCTCCCTGGGGATCAGGGAGGTGGTGTCTCTTTTTACCAAGAGCCTGCTGTTCGGCCTGTTCGTGTCGGCCATCTGCTGCTGGTATGGCCTGAGCGTTGGCCGCAGCGCCACCGAGATCCCCCAGGCCGCCACCCGGGCGGTCATGACCAGCCTGTTCACGGTCTTTCTGCTCGACGGCCTGATCACCTACCTCTCGTCACTCTCCTTCTCCTGATCCTTCCGCGTTGTTTGCCGCATCATCATCGCTAAAAATGCCTTTAGGCTTGATAAAACGGTTTGTATACAGTAGTATGACGCTTCTGAAACACTCTATCTCATCGACTCATCGTGGAGGGCTGCTATGTATAGCGAAGCGGGCAAGACCAAATTTCAAATCGATCTGCGCAGGCACCTGCGCGACCAGAATATCAGCGACAACCTGGTTCACCTGATCTGCGAGGTGGCCGAGGCGAGCAAATACGTCATCAACGCGGTTCGTACCGGCGACCTGGGTGTGGCGGGCACATCCAATCTCTATGGCGAAGAGCAGTTGGCGCTGGATGTCCTCTCGGACCGCATCATGCGCAAACGCATGATCCACTCGGGAGTGGTCTGCAACATCGCCTCCGAGGAGATGGAAGAGATCTACCAGGTCACCAGCAATCCCCAGGGCATGTTTTCCGTGGCCTATGACCCCCTGGATGGCTCCTCGCTGGTGGACGTGAACCTGGCCGTGGGCACCATCGTGGGCATCTACCAGGGGTGCGACCTGCTGCAGCCGGGACGCAAGATGGTCGGCGCCATTTACATCCTGTACGGGCCGCGGGTCTCCATGGTCTACTCGGTGGGGAAGGGGGTCTATGAGTTCACCATGAACCAGCTCATGGAGTTCACCCTGACCCGGGAGAACATCCAGATGAAACCGGCCGGAGATATCTACTCGCCGGGAGGCCTGCGGAAGAAATATACCGAGGACAATGAGCGCTTTATCCGCTACCTTGAGGAAAAGGGGGCCAAATTGCGGTATTCGGGCGGTTTCGTACCGGATATCAACCAGGTGTTGATGAAGGGCAAGGGGATCTTCATGTACCCGGCCCTCAAGGATACCCCCAACGGCAAGCTGCGGTTGTTGTTCGAACTCAACCCCATGGCCTTTTTGCTTGAGCAGGCCGGCGGCGCCGCCACCAACGGCACAACGCCGATCCTGGACATCGTCCCCGAGGGGCTCGACCAGCGTTGTCCGGTCTATATCGGCTGCCGGGAGGACGTGGAAAAGGCCAGTGAATTCCTGAACGGGAACTGCTAGGCAGCGGAGGCCTGGTCATGCGCGAGACCGACGAAGAACCTTCCGGGGCGATACAACGGCTGTGCAGTGAGATTCAGCTCTTCGACCTGTGCGATCGGGAAGCGTGCAGCTTCAAGGAAGGGCGCTTCTGCACGAACCAGGAGCTGCTGGCCCGATTTGAGCGGATTTCAGAGGACGACCGGCGTCCTGCCGTGCGTTCCTTCCCGGCCGGCGATGAGGACGAGGCGGAATGCGACGATGCAGACGACTACGACGTTGCCGAGCTGGATGATGAAGGGGACGACTGGGAGGATGGGTAGCGGATAACAATCGTCATGCAGGTGTTTTTTGTCGGAAGGCAAACGGGGAAGCGGCGAAGGTGTGCCGCTTCCCCGTTTTTTGCTCAGATGAAGTGTTTGCCCGCGCACTCCTCCCACTGACCACGGGGTATGGAGAGAAACAGGTCGCTGATATCGGGATCGAACTGGGTGCCGCGGAATTTCCTGACCTCGCTGATGACCGCATCGAAGGGAAGCGCCCGGCGGTACGGGCGGTCGGAGGTCATGGCGTCCAGCGTGTCCACCAGCCCGAAGATGCGGGAGCCGATCGGTATCTGGGTCCCCTTGAGCTGCTTGGGGTAGCCGGTGCCGTCGAAACGTTCGTGGTGGGTCAGGATGATCTCGGCCGGCCCCTTGAGGAATTTTATCTCCGACATGATGGCGTAGCCGATCTGGGGGTGCCGGCGCATCTCGATCCACTCGGCTTCGTCCAGCTTGCCCGGCTTGAGCAGGATGTTGTCGGAGATGCCGATCTTGCCGATATCGTGCAAGAGCGCCCCCTTGGCCAGTTGTTCCAGTTCGTTGCCCTTGATTCCCAGCTTTGAGGCCATGAAGGTGGAGAAGTTCATGACCCGTTCGGAATGGGAGCCGACCTCTTTTTCCCGGGCGTCGAGCGCCTTGACGAGTGCCGTGAGCGTGCTGTCGTAGGCGCTGTGCAACTCGTTCATGGTGCGGCGGATCTGCTCGGTCTGCTCCATGACCTTGAATTCCAGGCTGGTCTGGTAATTCTTCTTCTCGATGGCCAGGCAACGCTTCTCGATCAGGTTCTTGACCGTCAGGATGACCCTGCTGATACCGAACGGCTTGGTGATGTAGTCGTCCGCCCCCAGGTGGATGCATTCCAGTGCGGTGTTCATGTCGGAAAGCCCGGTGATCATCAGAACGGCGATGTCGGGATCCACGGTTTTCAGGTCCCTGAGGAGATCGACGCCGCTTCTGCCGGGCATCATGATGTCGGAAATCACCAGATCGACCGGGTGTTCACCCAGGATACCAAAGGCTGCGTCCACGTTGGCCGCCTGGAAACAGTTGTAGCCTTCCTGGAGAAGAGCCGATGAGAGCAGGTCTCTGATCATCTCTTCATCGTCGACTATCAGGATGTGTTCATTCATGGGGTGTCTCCGGGGAAGCCTGCCCGTCGGGGCGGCGGATGTTGTCGCTGATCAGGTTGACCAGGCTGGCGGGATTGAATGGTTTCATGATAAACGTCAGGCGCTCCTCGGAAAAGTCGGATACGCTGAGCCTTTCGTCCGTATAGCCCGACATGAACACCACCTTCAGGTCGGGGCGTTTCGCCAGCATGATCTGCACCATGTCCGGCCCCGACATGCTGGGCATCATGACATCCGTCAAGAGCAGGTCGATCTTTTCGCTGAAGCGCTCGAACAGCTTGAGTGCCTCCTGCGGCCCGGGTGCAGTGAGGACGTCGTAGCCGTGGGTCCTGAGGGTGATGGCGGACAGGTCGAGCACGGCCCGCTCGTCCTCGACGATCAGGATCAGTCCCGTCGTCGCGCCCCGTTCCGCCGTCAGGGGCAGGATATCGCCGCCCGTGTTCTGATTCATTGTTTCCGCCACCCGCGGCAGGTACACGCGGAACTCCGTCCCCATACCCACTACGCTCTGCACCTGGATGTAGCCGTTGCTCTGCTTGACGATGCCATAGACCGTCGCCAGCCCCAGGCCGGTGCCATAACCCTGCTCCTTGGTGGTGAAGAACGGCTCGAATATCCTGCCGATGATCTCCTCCGACATGCCCATGCCCGTATCCCTGACCGTGATCAGGACATAGTCGCCAGCCACGGAACCGCCGTTCTTGCGGACAAAATCTCTGTCCAGATAGCGGTTGGCGGTCTCGACGGTTATGGTGCCGCCCCGTTCCAGGGCGTCACGGGCATTGATGACCAGGTTCATGATGATCTGTTCGATCTGGCTGGGGTCCGCCTTGACCATGCCGACATCCACGGCCAGCTTGGTGGAAAGGGTGACATTTTCGCCGATCAGGCGGCAGAGGATCTTGTGCAGGCCCGCTATCAGGGTATTGATGTTCAAGAGCCGCGGTTCGAGCATCTGCCTCCTGCCGAAGGCCAGAAGCTGCCTGATCAGTGTGGAGGCCCGCTCACCGGCGTTGAGAATCTGCTCGACCTCCTTGCGCATCTGGTCGTTGTTCGTTATTTTCTGGAGCAAAAGCGTGCTGTAGCCGTTGATGACCGTGAGCAGGTTGTTGAAATCATGGGCGATACCGCCCGCCAATTGTCCGATTGCCTCCATCTTCTGGGCCTGGCGCAACTGTTCCCTGGCCTGTTTGCGGTCGAGTTCCGCCTTGGCGCTGGCGATGGCCAGGGCGCAGGTCTGGCCGTACTTCTCCATCTCCCGGATATCGTCATTGGGATACCCGCCATCGCGGTTCGCCAGGCCGAGCATGCCGATGACGTTGGTGCCCACCTTGAGCGGAATGCCGACAAAAGTGGTCAGTGCCGGCGTGCAGAGCGGACAGTCACACCCTTTCCACCGGTTGTCGCCGGGCGAGTTCATGACCACGGTCGTTCCCTCGCTCACGGGCGCGAAGAAGATCGAGGGGTGATGGTTTGCCTCGTAATGCCCATGCCGCCGGATGTCGTACTGGATGTCACGGAAGACGGGTTCTTCGGATATGGGGTCGAAGGAGGCCAGGGAAAGGGCCAGGACGTCGGCATTGCCGCTGGGGAGCAGTTCGTACAGCATTCCGAACGGAGAATTGGTTATGGTCATGCAGCTGTCGAGCAGGACGGGCCATGTGGGTGAGGCTGCCGGTTTCGATGAAACGCAGGTTGGCGGCCGTGATGGCCTCGCTCAGCTTGAGACTGCGGCGCTGGCTTTCTTCGGCCCGTTTCTGTTCGGTAACGTCCTCGGCGACCTTGACGAAGTGTGTGATGGTGCCGTCGCTATCCTTGATGGGGGCGATGGAGGCGCGTTCCCAGTACAGCGAGCCGTCCCTGCGGCGGTTGAGAAATTCCCCTTGCCACTCAATGCCGGAAAGCAGGGTTTTCCACAGGGTCCTGTAAAAATCGGACGACATCCTGCCCGACTTGAAGAGACGGGGCGTCTGGCCTACGATCTCATCGCGGCTAAACCCGGTTACCTCGCAGAAGCGGGGGTTCGCATATTCGATTATGCCGTTGGGGTCGGTGATGACAAGCTGGCTCGGGCTTTGTTCGGCGGCCCGATAGAACTTTTTCAGTTCCGATTCTGCGTGCAGCCCGTCGTCCCTGTCACTGGCGGAATATGCGCTCATGTGCCCCGTGTCTCTTTCTTCCCGCGCTTAGGTGCTTTCCCTATTTTCAGCAGTTTGATATTTAGCATTCAATTGATCGGTTTTCAAGTAACATCGAACCATGGTATATATCCGGCTGACGCGGCTTGTCCCGAACCCGTCGCCGATTGTTGTTCAGGGAGGCCTTGCGCCATGACCCACCTCGCCGGAGACGCCATGCGTAACCATGATCAGTACCTTGTAAAAGGGTAAGCAGGTGCTCCGGGAACATCCGCTGTTTATTCCCCTGTCCGCACTGGTCGCCGGTCTGGTCATCAGCGATGTGAGCGGAATATCCCTGCCATTTTCCGCCGTTGCGGCAGCCCTGTGCTGCCTGGTCCTGTCCTGTTTCGTCCGCGGCCGTCTGGTCGTCGGCATATCCACCTTCGTTTTTTTCCTCATCTGGGGCCTGTATGCCCTGACTCCCTGGAAATCCCCCCCGGCTTCGCCGTATGACGTTCAACAGTATGCCGGGCACGGCCCGGTCATTGTCGAAGGGATCGTGCTATCCCGCCCCGTGGCCACTGCCGGGGGGAGCAGTTTCGTAATGGGGTTGGAGGGGGTGATCACGGGGGTAACTGCTGTCCCTGCCCGCGGCAACCTGATGATTTCCGTTTCCAGCGGCGACATCACCGTGGCCCGTGGCGACCGGGTGCGCTTGGCCACACGCATCGTGCAGCCCCGCCGGCTTGGTCTGCCCGGTGAATTCGACTACCCCCGCTACCTGTCCTTCCAGGGGATTGCAGCCCTCGGCAGGGTGGCAACAATGGATGAGATCGTGCTGATGCGGGCAGCTGCCGAGGATACTATCCTGCGCCGGCTCGACCTGGCGGCACGCCGCCTGGGGGACTTCATCCGGCTGGCGCAGCCTGATGTCCGGATATCGTCGGTGCTGGCCGCACTCCTGATAGGCGACCAGAAACGGATTCCCGAACAGTTGAACGATGCCTACACCAGGGCCGGCGTCAATCACATCCTTTCCATCTCCGGGTTTCATGTTGGCATCATCGCCTTTTTCATCGTCCAGCTCACCCTCCTGCTCGCCACCCGTTCCGAGAGCCTGGCCCTCAGGTTCAATCTGCGCCGCTTGGTGCTGCTCTTCTCCCTGCCGGCCATGGCGTTGTATCTCTTCCTGACCGGCGCCGCCCCGGCCACGGCCCGCTCGGTCATCATGCTGGCCGCGTTTGTGCTGACCCTCTACGCCGAGCGCGAGGGCGACCCGGTCAATGCCCTGCTGCTCTCGGCTCTGCTGCTGTTGGCCATCAATCCGCCCAGCCTGTTCGATGTCTCGTTCCAGCTCTCCTTTCTGGCCTTGTGGGGGATCGTGATCGCCGTACCAGGGACCATGGAGCGCCTTGGAGCCATCGGGCGGGGGTGGCTGCGCACGCTGCTCCAGTTCGTTGCCGCCTCCTGCGCCGCCTCGTTCGCCACGAGCGTGCCCGTACTCTTTTACTTCAACCAGGCCTCCCTTAACGGCATCCTCTCCAATTTCCTGATCGTACCCCTGCTGGGGTACGGCGCGGTCCTGACCGGATTCTGCGCCCTGCCGTTCGTGGCGGTCTTCCCGGCAATGGCCCATCTGCTGCTCTGGCCGGCCGGCAAGCTGGTGGCCCTGTCCAACCGGCTGATCGCGCTGTTCGCCCAGTTGCCGCTTTTGAGTTGCCATGCCGTGACCCGGCTGGATATGCTGGCATGCCTGTTGTTCATGGTCAGCCTGACCTTCATCCGAGGCCGCCGGCTGAAGACCGCCCTGTGTCTGTTTCTGCCGGTGACGGCCATCGCTGCCCACCTGGCCGCGCCCCCTGCCAGGGATGGCCGCCTGCACATCACCATGCTGAGTGTGGGACAGGGGGAGGCTTTGCTGATCCGGACGCCTGACGGAGGCGTCATACTGGTGGACGGGGGAGGGTATCTGCACGAGAACGGCCGGGATTTCGGAGAACGCACCCTTGGGCCGGCCCTGTTCAAATTGGGGGTGGAGCGCATCGACCGCATGCTCCTCACCCACAGCCACCCCGATCACCTTGGCGGTCTCCCCTTTGTTGCCCGCACCCTGCCGGTTGGCGAATTCCTGGAAACGGTGCGGGGCGGCACGGGCGAGCAGTACGAACAGTTGCGCGCCATCCTGAACAGGAGCGGGGTGCCGGTCAGGCGACTGTCGGCCGGCGACCGGCTCGACCTTGGCGGCGGTGTTGTGCTGACGGTCCTGTCGCCCGGCCCTCCTCTCCGGGACATTCCGTCGCCTGCCGACGAGATGGGTATGAACGATGAGTCGCTGGTGTTCCGCCTTGCGTACGGCGGCTTCAGCATGCTGTTCACCGGCGATGCCGGCTTCGAGGCCGAGAAGCGGATTCTGGCGAGCCGGGCTGACCTGGCTTCGGTCGTGCTCAAGGTCGGACACCATGGCAGCCGTTTTTCCACCTCTGCGGCCTTTCTCGGCCGGGTCGCCCCCCGGGCCGCCCTGATCTCGGCCGGCAGCGGCAACGGCTTCGGCCTGCCCGCCCCCGCGACGCTGGCCCTCCTGGAGAAACTGGGCATACGGACCTATCGGACCGACCGGGACGGGACCATAGAAGTGGTCAGCGACGGCAGGGACTGGAACGTCTCCACCCCCTGGCATCCGTGACCGGGTTCGGCAGGGCGTCCAAATGCTTTGTTCACGTACTCCACAATGCCCTGGGTTCTGCGCCTGTGCGAGTAAAGAGCTCTTGAAACTTCCATAAAAGTAGATTGACACAGTATCTGGTATTGTGATACCAAGTTGCTACAATATGTAGTTAACAACTGAATATCGGATCACGGTGCCCGCAAGGGTGAAAAGGGAAGAGGGGTGCAAATCCCCCGCGGACCCGCCGCTGTAAGCGAAGACGAAGGGCGACATACCACTGGTCGAATGGCTGGGAAGGTGCCCGGAGGATGATTCGCGAGCCAGAAGACCTGCCTGATCTCAGCACTCACCAGTCCCGACGGTAAAGGGAGAGTAGAACCATAGCAGACTTTGAATACGGAAAGTCCGTTTGCGCTTCATTGCAAACGGACTTTTTTTATGCACACCGATGCTGGCTGAATGGTCACTGTCAAACAAACACGTTGCCTGAAAAAGGAGGTGAAGCGGGCATAAGGCACGACTGACAGCAACCATTTGGCACCAAGGCTGGATGTAAGGGAAGAGGAGTGAGATTCTCCCGCTGCCCCGCAGCCGTGAGAGGGAACGAACGTCCGAAATGCCACTGTCTTGGGTAATACCATGATGGGAAGGTGGGCAAGTAGGTAGCCCTTGAGCCGGAAGACCTATCCAGACCACTATCTTCGAGGGGGGAACAATGAAAGTACAGCAAAAGCTTTCTGTGATGTGTCATGTCGTAAATCATTCAATACAAACAGTCACAACTGCGGCGATAACGCTTTGTATCGCCATCATTACCTGTAGTACTGCTTTTTCGGCCCCCAGCGCGCAAATCAACATCCCGTCAACTGATGCAAAAGGACTGGGTGAGGTGGCAATTGCCGTCACAAACTATGCGAAATTCTCTTCAAAGCCTGATACCGGCACTAATTTATTTAGTGCCGGCGTTGAGACGGGGGTATTGCCGTTTGAAAAGGTAAAACTGGAAATAGGCGCCGACTACAATACCTCAGGAACCAGTTCGGTTGCCGATGATCACCCGATTTATTTCAATGCCAAACTTGCCACTGCAGAAGACCTGTTTTTCTCAGGAATGCCGGCAATTGCCGTCGGCGCGTATAACCTCGGCTCATATGATAAACCAGAAAGGCAACCTGATGGTTTGAGCACTCGTCAGAACGTAAGCTATGCCTTACTGGCCAAAACACTCCCTGTCATTGGCCGCCTTTCAGTAGGGAGCTACTACGGGTCAGCTCGCGCCTTGGCGGTCGGATCCAATCAGAGCCACAACAATAGCGGCGTAATGGCATCCTGGGACCGGATCATAAGCGAAGTTTCCGACAAGCTGTGGCTTGGTATGGATTACATGAGTGGCAACAACGCTAATGGCGAAATCAGCTTTGGTGGCTCCTGGTCATTCACCAAGCAGGTTACATTGCTTGTAGGCGTTGTAGTGTACAATCCATTCTACACGGTATCTCAAGCAGACAACGGCCTACTTCCAGGCGGCAAGCCAGCACTGACCACCCAATTAACTATTAATTTACCCTGAAATTTTTAGCGTAAAGGAGAAAAGCTTATGCACATCATGGAAGGTTTCCTGCCGGCAAAACATTGCGTCTGCTGGGGCGTCGCCTCGGCCCCCTTCGTGGCCTGGGGGCTGCGCACCATCAACAAACGGATCAAAGAAAACCCGGAACAGCGCATGCTGCTTGGGGTGGCGACGGCCTTCACCTTCGTCCTGTCGGCCCTGAAGATGCCGTCGGTCACGGGGAGTTGCTCCCATCCCACCGGAACCGGCATGGGGGCGATCCTGTTCGGCCCGGCGGCCATGGCTCCCATCGGCTTTGTCGTGTTGCTGTTCCAGGCTCTGCTCCTTGCCCACGGCGGGCTCACCACCCTGGGGGCCAACATCTTCTCCATGGCCATCGTCGGGCCGTTTGCTGCCGCACTGATTTTCAAGGTGTCACGGACTATCAAGCTCCCCTTCGGTGTTTGTATCTTTCTGGCCGCCGCCCTTGGCGACCTGCTGACCTACGTCACCACCTCGGTCCAACTGGCCCTGGCCTTTCCCGACCCGGCGGGAGGCTTTACCGCCTCGTTTCTCAAGTTCGCCAGCATTTTCGCCGTAACCCAGGTGCCGCTGGCCATCAGCGAGGGGCTCCTGACCGTGGTGGTCTTCAACGCCCTGAAACGTTTCAATCCGGCGGAACTGCAAGAGATGAAGGTTGTATCGGAACAGGAGGTGCAGGCATGAAACGGTTTCAGAATCTCATCCTGTTGGTGCTGGTTGTAGCCCTGGCGGCTGTTCCCTTGCTGATGATCAAAAAGCCCGAACCGGGGCCGGGCGGAAAGGAGGTGGAAATCTTCACCGGCTCCGACGACCAGGCCAAGGATGTCATCAGCACCATCGACCCGACGTACAAACCATGGGCAAAATCGCTGATGACGCCCCCCAGCGGCGAGATAGAGTCGCTGTTGTTCGCTCTCCAGGCTGCCCTGGGTGCCGGATTCATCGGCTACTGGCTAGGGACGGCCAAGACCCGCGCCAAGTACGAACATGCGCTCAAAAAGACGGCCAGATGCTGATAGAGCAGTGTGCCTACAGTAACCGGTGGCGGCGGGTCTCCCCCGCCGCCAAGGGGCTCTTCTCCGCCTGTGGGATTGTGGCGGCTTTTCTAGCGTCGACGCCACGTACAACCATTATCCTGACCGGTCTCGTGACGATGATAACCGTGCTGGGCGCCGGGGTGCCCTTGCGGCGCTATCTCAAGGTCGCTCTGCCGGAGCTGCTTTTTCTGATCATCGCTGTGACAACCCTGATGGTCTCGGTCGGTTGGAACGGCCATGTCCGGTTTCACCTTGCAGAGCAGACCGAATTAGATCATATCGCGCTGGTCTGCGGTCGCTCCCTCGGCAGCATAGCGGCGCTGCTCTTCTTCTGTCTGAGCACCCCCATGACCGACATAATCGCCCTCCTGCGCTGGCTCAGGTTCCCCGAGGTCTTTCTGGATATCATGACCCTCGGTTACCGGACAGTCTTCGTCTTCATTGAGGTTATCCACGATACGACGACTGCCCAGATGGCCCGGCTGGGGTATGGGACGCCACGTCTGGCCATGCGCTCCCTCGGCATTCTGACGGCAAATTTAACCATGCAGGTCTGGCAGCGTTCGACAGACCTGCACCAGGCGGCGCTGGCGCGCAACAACGACGGTTCTCTGAAGTTTCTTGAAAGCGAATTTCACCATCCCGTTCGCAGTGTATGTGTGGCAGCCATCGGCGGTTGCATGCTGATTGCGCTCGCCCTGACAGGGGTAGGACAATGAAGACAAGCTCTCCCATTCTGGAGTTGCAGGGGGTCAGCTTCCGGTACCCCGACGGCAGCGTCGGCCTTGAGGGCTGCTCGCTGTCCATCGGGCGCGGCAGTCGGACGGCTATTCTCGGCGTGAACGGAGCCGGTAAGACCACCATGTTCCTCCACCTTAACGGCATCCTGCGGCCACAGTCAGGACACGTCTTTTACGATGGTGCCACATTGGATTACGGCCGGAACGGTTTGCACAAACTGCGCTCACGCATCGGCCTGGTGTTCCAGAATCCGGACAGCCAGCTCTTTTCGGCCAGCGTCCGGGAAGATGTCTCCTTCGGACCAATGAATCTTGGATTGGATACGCAGGTTGTGAAGGCACGGGTTGGCGATGCGCTGCGTGCCGTAGGGTTGACCGATTACGCCGACAAACCGGTGCACAACCTCAGCTTCGGGCAGAAGAAGCGGGTATGCATTGCCGGGGTGCTCGCCATGCAGCCCGACGTGATCATTCTGGATGAACCGATGGCCGGGCTCGATATTGGGATGCAGGCCGAACTCACCCGGATCCTGGAGGGGCTTCATAGCGAAGGGATGACCATTATTATCGCCACCCATGACATCGACTTTGCCTATCAATGGGCAGAAACCATCTCCATCCTGGTGAAAGGGAGGTGTGACGCCACCTGGGAGATCCCGCATATCCCGAATGCCCTGGACCGGTTCGCCTCGCACGGCATCGGAATTCCTCGTATCGCGGAGTTGCATAATTCTTTGGTCAGGTTGGGATTGCTGGATAGCGGCACAGGGTATCCACGGAGTCATCAGGAACTGGTTGAACGCCTGAACGAAGTCGTGACATGAAGAAAAAGGGGCTGTATTCTCACGAGTATGGGGAGTGTGGTGAGGTTCATGACCACTTCCACGAGCATTCACCGATAACCCTCGCGCACCCCACTGGCCCGATATTCATCATCGCCATGGTCATTGACGGGAAGTAGTGCGTTTACTACGGCGATCATCCTTGGAGTGCTATTTATTCCGTTTTCCGTGGTGACGCCGTGACCGGCAATCCGGGCAAACGCAGCCGGCCCTGTGCTGCGGGACATGGGGGTACTGAAAGTCTGTTTGACACAGCTCTCCCAAATAGGATAATAGACATCAAGCAGATGCTACCCCCCATGGTTTGAAGTGAGTGCGGATGATGGAGAGGATTCTGATCATCGAGGATGACCGGTTTTTCCGGGAAGTGTTCTCCGACCTGCTGAAGGGCGAAGGATATGAGGTGGATTGCGCCTCCGGCGGCCTCCAGGGGCTGAAGATGCTGTCGGAACAGCCCTACGCCCTGGTGATCACCGACCTGGTCATGCCGGATATCAGCGGCATGGAGGTCCTTTCCCGTGTGAGGGAGAGCGATCCCACCATCGATGTTATCATGGTGACCGGCAACGCCAACCTGGAATCGGCCATCTTTGCCCTCAAGCATGGCGCCCGGGACTATCTGGTGAAGCCGGTCATTCCCGACGAATTCCGGCACTCGGTGGCCCAGTGCCTGGAACAGCGCCGCCTTGTGGACGAAAATGAAGAACTCAAGCACATGCTCAGCCTGTTTCAGGCCAGCCAGGCGATCGCCGGATGCCTCGAACTTGGGCGCGTGTATCACCTGCTGGTGGACGCCATTGCCCGTGAGATCGGCGTCGGCCGGGCCGTCGGCATATTCCTGAATGAAGGGCGCCTCGACGCCAGGGAAGTCAAGGGAATGAGCGCCGGTGCCGGGTTGTATTACCGGGACGCCGTCCTGGCATGCATCTTCAAACACCTGCCGCACAAACATATCATGAATCGGGTACGTTTTCCGGGCACTCCCGAGTCGCCGTCCGAAGGGGATGGGGGCATAAAAGAGGCCTACCTCATTTTCGTGCGCAACGGGGATGTCTTGCAGGGGGTCATTGCGCTGTTCAATGATACCGGTGATCGTCTGCCCGATATCCGCCCCAAGAAGAAGAACATTCTCTTCCTGCTGGAACAGGCATCGCTGGCGTTTGAGAATGCGGAAACCTATTCCCTGGCCAAGGATATGCTCTTTATCGACGATCTTTCCGGCCTGTTCAATTACCGGTACCTGGAGGTGGCGCTGGACCGCGAGTTGAAGCGGGTTGATCGCTACGCCTCTCAGCTTTCCGTGCTGTTCCTGGATATGGACGGTTTCAAGCAGGTCAACGATACCCATGGCCACCTGGTGGGGAGTCAGGTACTCAAGGAGGTGGGGGCGCTGCTCAAGAAATCGGTCCGCGAGGTGGACGTGGTAATCCGCTACGGCGGCGATGAGTACACCATCATCCTGGTGGAAACCAATTGCGTTGCCGCCGGAACCGTGGCCGAGCGTATTCGCAAACTGGTCGCGTCCCACGTCTTTATGGAGGCGGAAGGGTACAATCTCCATCTGACCTGCAGCATCGGGTATTCCTGCTGCCCCGAGGACACCGTGTCGAAACAGGAACTGCTGGAGATGGCCGACAAGGCCATGTATGTCGGCAAGAGCAGCGGCAGAAACTGCGTCAGGCGTTTTGCATCTCCTCCCTGATTTTTTCCTGAAAAAACAGTTACTCACACAAAGGCGCGAAGCACACAAAGAAATCGACGTGTTGTCGAGCGAGAAATGGCGTGCGCACAAAACAGGACAATGTTTCGATTTCCTTTGCGTCTTTGTGGCTTTGTGTGAGAATGGCCCTGCAAGGTTTTTATCCCACAACCACGAGGAATACCGATGTCCATAACGGCAATCAAGGGTTTTAACGATATCCTGCCCCAGGAATCGGGCAGGTGGCAGCATATCGAACAGGCCGCCCGGCGGGTGTTCGAACTGAACGGTTTCTCCGAGATCCGCGTACCGGTCATGGAGAAGACCGAACTGTTCAGCCGCTCCATCGGCGATGCCACCGACATCGTCGAGAAGGAGATGTATACCTTCACCGACAAGGGGGAGAACAGCGTCACCCTGCGCCCCGAGGGTACCGCCGGCGTAATGCGGGCCTTTATCGAGCACAAGCTGTACGCCCAGGACGCCGTGGCCAAGCTGTACTATCTCGGTCCCATGTTCCGCTATGAGCGTCCCCAGAAGGGGCGTTACCGCCAGTTTCACCAGATCGGCGCCGAGGTCACCGGCGTGCACGACCCG